>CANFFA010000054.1 GCA_947445425.1 Paludibacteraceae bacterium | reverse complement strand
GTTTCAAAACTTATTTCTATTGATAATACGTCGGTTGAATTAACTTT
The DNA here is from genome assembly GCA_947445425.1 of Paludibacteraceae bacterium. Classification (GTDB taxonomy): domain Bacteria; phylum Bacteroidota; class Bacteroidia; order Bacteroidales; family Paludibacteraceae; genus Paludibacter. The sequence goes on along the minus strand of CANFFA010000054.1, from coordinate 10,239 downwards.
TTCGAATGAATTTCTAAAGGGAAAAATCTATAATCTGCTAACCCAAGGTGTAAATGATTTGTCAGGTAACGAACTTGTGATCACACAAAAAAGCATTGGTATCGCTGAAGCTCTTGAAGTAGGTGATCTAGTGTTGAATGAAATATTGTTCGACAGTCCGACCAATTCCGCTGAGTATGTAGAGATTTATAATTGCTCTGATAAAATTTTAGATCTAAGTACTTTGTCACTTAGCACCAGAAAAGTAGATGGTACTTTAAATTCTGGAATCAGCTTTCCGAATCAAACTAAAATACTACCAAAATCTTATTTAGTGCTTACGTCTGATGCTGAAAAGATACAAAACTATTATGCTTTGAATTCGGTTGAGAATATTTTCACTTCATCGTGGAGTCCTTTAAACAATGAAGGCAATACGCTTGTTCTTACAAATCTAAATCAGGATACCATTTACGATGAAGTAAAGTATAGTGTAAAATGGCACCATCCTTTGGTGAAAAATCCAAAAGGGGTTGCCTTGGAGCGGATTAATTCTTTACTACCTTCTCAAAATGCAGCATCTTGGCACTCTGCGTCTTCTGAGGTGAATTTTGGAACCCCTGTATACCAAAACTCACAATTTCACGTTATTAACACTACCCAAAATCAAGAAAAATTTCTTTGGTTAGAACAAGACTCTTTTTCCCCTGATAATGACGGTATAAATGATATTTGTTTCATACATTATAAAACAGATACAAATGGTTATGTAGCCACAGCCATAATCTTTGATGCCAATGGGAACAAAGTTTCTCAACTTACAGCGAATTATTTACTTTCAGCCGAAGGTTTCTTGACTTGGGATGGAAAAGCACAGACAGGAAAAAATGCCAATATCGGAATTTATGTACTTTATTTTGAGGTCTTTAATCCAATAAATGGCGCTCATAAGCAATTTAAATTACCAATTGTAGTTTCTGCCCGATAATTTTATTGATTTTAAGTTTCAATTGACAAGTATTCACTATCTTTGCAGCGATTTTCACATAAATATTATAATCAATAAAACAATAAAAATAAGAATGGAAAAAGTAAGTTATGCATTGGGTTTGAGTTTAGGTAACAATTTGTTAGGCAGCGGTGTAACGACCTTAGATTACAGCAAAATTGCCAAAGGAATTGAAGATGTTTTGGAGCAAAAAGCAACGGATATGGCTGCTGAAGAAGCGCAAGCTGTGATTACTGAATTTTTTCAATCCTTGCAATCTGTTCAAGCTGACAAGGCACAAGCAGAAGGAAAAGCCTTTTTAGCACAAAATGCAAGCCGTGCTGAAGTCGTAACTTTGGCAAGTGGTTTACAATATGAAATTCTTACTGAAGGAAATGGCGCTATCCCAACGGCTGAACAAACCGTAAAAGTTCACTACCACGGTACTACACTTGACGGTAATGTTTTTGACAGCTCAGTTCGTCGTGGCGAACCGACTTCATTTGGTGTTACACAAGTAATTAGCGGATGGGTAGAAGCATTACAATTGATGCCAGTAGGTTCAAAATGGAAATTATTCATCCCTTCTGATTTAGCCTATGGCGCACAAGGTGCTGGACAAGCGATTGCTCCGCATGCAACATTAATTTTTGAAGTTGAATTGTTAGACATAGTATAATAATCATCAATACATTATATTGGGATATATTTAATTATGAATTGTGCATTATAAATTATGAATTATAAATAATAAAACAAAAATGAAAAAAACAATTTTATTGATCACTGCGGTTAGTTTTATGTTTACAACTGCAGAAGCTAAAAAAAAGGAAGTAGCTGTTAAACCAGCTGTCGTTTTTACAAATGATGTTGACTCAATGAGTTATGCTTTGGGTTTAAATGTTGGTGCTGATTTCAAAAAGAACATTGAAAAAGTTCCAGGCGGAAAAGCAAACATCGAATTGTTAGTAAAAGGTTTCTCTACTGCAATGAAAGGTGATTCAGCCTTGATGAATGAAAAAGTGGCAAGTGAGTTTTTCAAAGCTTATATCACTAAAGCACAAGCCAAAGATTTAGAAGTGAAAAAAGGGGCAGGTGAAAAATTCTTAGCCGAAAATAAAACCAAAACAGGTGTAATTACGACTGCTAGCGGTTTACAATATCAAGTTTTGGTTGCTAAAGATGGCCCTAAGCCTGCTGCAACTGATTCAGTAAAAGTACATTACACAGGAACTTTATTGGATGGAACTAAATTTGATAGTTCAGTAGATCGTGGAGAGCCAATTACATTCCCATTGAACCAAGTGATTCCAGGTTGGACTGAAGGAGTTCAATTGATGTCTGTAGGTTCTAAATATAAATTCTTTGTTCCTTATAATTTGGGTTATGGCGAGCAAGGAACACAAGGTGGTCCAATCCCTGGATTTGCTACTCTAATTTTTGATGTTGAATTATTAGAGATCAAACCTCTTAAAGTTGTTGCACCAGTTGCTGAAGTAAAAGAAGCTGAGCCTGCAAAATCTGCAAAAGGAAAAACGACTGCAAAAAAAGGAAAAAAATAGTTGCAAATAACATAAAATGTAATCAAAGTTGAAGTCAACTTTGATTACATTTTATCATTCGTACAAATAAAATCAATCAAAATAACAATTATTCAAAATGAAAAAACAAACTGTTTTATCGCTGGTAGCGTTGGTTGCCATTATTTTATTTACTTCGTGTAACAAATACGGTGAAAAAGCCGTGACTTTGAAAACACAAAATGACAGTCTTAATTACACACTTGGTTTGGCCAATGGTGATGGTATCAAAGCAAACATGATGCAAAAAGATTCTTCTGAAAAATCTATTATTGCTTTAATGAAAGCCTTGGATAAAGCTTACAAATCTGGAGCCAACAAAGACGAAATGTACAAATTGGGCGTTCAAATTGGTAACTCTTTCAAACAACAAAAAGCCAAAGGTTTAATGGGTGATTCAACCCTTAAATTTGATGACGAATTGGTAAAACAAGGTCTATTGAATGCTTTGAAAGATTACAAAGAAGGTATGAGTGCAAAAGATGCTCAAGCTTATATTCAAAAAACGATGATGGCTATGCAGGCTCAAAAAATGGGTCAACAACCACAAATGTCTGGTCCACAACAAGCTCCGCAACAAGCACCTCAACAACAAGCTCCTCAACAATAAGCTATTTATCCAAATTTAAAATATAAATATACAGAAAAATGAAAAAACTGAATATATTCATTGCAGTGTTAATGGTTGCTGCATTTACTTCTTGTTCTAGCGATAAAGCTAAAACACCAACTTTGAAAACGCAATTGGATAGCTTAAACTATGCTTTTGGTTTAGCAAATGGTGGCGGTATCAAAGATTATTATATCAAAGGTGATTCTGCTGAAATTAAAATAGCCTCTTTATTGGACGGTTTGAAAGAAGGTATGAAAGGCGAAGTAGATGCTGAACATGCTGAAATTCAAGATTTGGGAACTAAAATTGGTAGCTCTTTGAAAGACCAACTTAAATCTGGTTTAATGGGTGATTCTACTTTGAAAGTGGACATCGATTTGATCAAACAAGGTTTGGTAAATGGTATGAAAGGCTCTAAAATCCAAATGAATGCACAAGAAGCGCAAGCTTATTTGCAAAAAACAATGCAAGCTTTGCAATCTAAAAAAATGGAAAAAAGCTTTGGACCTAACAAAGCTGCTGGAGAAAAATTCTTGGCAGAAAACAAAAGCAAACCAGGTGTAATTACAACTGCAAGTGGCTTACAATATCAAGTAATTACCAAAGGTAATGGCCCACTTCCTACTGATACTAGTAAAGTAAAAGTAAACTACCACGGTACTTTAATTGATGGAACTGTTTTTGATAGCTCTGTAGATCGCAAAGAACCAGTTGTATTCCCTGTAAATCAAGTAATCAAAGGTTGGACAGAAGCATTGAAATTGATGCCAGTTGGGTCAAAATACAAATTGTTCGTTCCTCAAGAATTAGCGTATGCTGGTGCAGATCGTGGTGCGATTAAACCATTCTCTATGTTGATTTTTGATGTTGAATTGCTTTCAATTGAAAAATAAAAAATAGCCTTTCTTTATAGAAGCTAAAATGAATAGCCGGAGTATTATTTACTCCGGCTATTTTTGTCAAAATGATAGCCAACTCAGCTTATATTACATTATTTCTATCATAAAATTGCTTTTATGCCACTTTCTTTTTGAAAATCATGATTTTTTCTATACTTTTGTTGAACAATCGTTTTTGCAGATAGAAATAAGTAATTAGAACAATTTAATGTCGTATTATCTAGACTAATCCGATTTATCATTTAAATATTTTTGAACGCCAAGAACGCTAAGTTTTGAAGACGCAAAGTTCAGATATACAGTATGTAAATTTCTTTGCATCTTAGCACCTTTGCATCTTTGCGTTCAAAAAATATTTTTCGGAGCGAACAAATAATACTACATTATATCATAGCTATTACTTAACAGTCGTAACAGTATTTAAAATCACTTATTTAGATAAAAATGGAAAAAATAGATCAACTTGACCGTAAGATTCTGCAAATCATTACACAGAATGCCCGTATGCCTTTTAAAGATGTAGCTGATGAGTGTGGTGTTTCTCGTGCTGCCATTCATCAAAGGGTTCAAAGACTGATAGACATCAATGTAATCACTGGTTCAGGTTATTTTGTAAACCCTAAAATGCTTGGTTTTCAAATGTGTGTTTACATTGGAATTACTTTGGAGCGTGGTTCTATGTACAAGGAAGTTGTAGCAGAGTTGGAAAAAATTCCAGAAGTTGTAGAATCACAATATACCTTGGGTGCTTATACGCTACTTATCAAGCTATATGCTAAAAATGATGAGCATTTAATGGAATTACTGAATTCCCGCATTCAGGAGATCAAAGGGGTGGCTACCACTGAAACTTTGACCTCACTCGACCAACGTATCAAAAGAACGATACCAATAGAATAATTCAAACTCCTTATATAATTTCATTTACTTTTCCCAACTCCCAACTTATGCAAACTGTCGTTAGCGGTATTCGTCCCACCGGAAACCTCCACCTTGGAAATTATTTTGGCGCCTTGCGCAATTTTATCAGCATGCAGAGTGAGCACAATTGCTACTTCTTTATTGCCGATTATCATTCTCTTACTACGCATCCAACCCCTGGTGATTTGAACGGAAATGTTCGTCAAATTTTGGTGGAGTATTTGGCTGCTGGATTGGATCCAGAACAAGCTACTTTATATGTTCAAAGTGACGTTCCAGAAGTGGCAGAGCTCTATTTATTCCTCAATATGAATGCTTATATTGGTGAATTAGAGCGTTGTACCTCCTTCAAAGATAAAATCCGTCAGCAAGCAGATAATGTAAATGCAGGATTGTTGACTTATCCTACTTTGATGGCGGCTGATATTTTGATACACCGTGCCACCAAGGTTCCCGTTGGAAAGGACCAAGAGCAACATTTGGAGATGACCCGTACCTTTGGCAATCGTTTCAATCGAATGTATAATACCGACTACTTCCCAGAACCACAAGCTTTTAATTTTGGAAATGAATTGGTAAAAATCCCAGGACTAAACGGAAGCGGTAAAATGGGAAAATCAGAAGGGGAGGGAAATGCCATCTACTTTGCCGATGAACCCGAAGCAATTCGTAAAAAGGTGATGAAAGCCGTGACCGATGCCGGTCCTACCGAACCGAACCAACCCAAAGCGGAAGCCATTCAGAACATCTTTCAACTAATGAAAGTAGTCTCTGCACCTGAAACCTTCTCATTCTTTGATGAGCAGTACAACAGCTGTTCCATTCGTTACGGCGATATGAAGAAGCAATTGGCACAGGACATGATTTCCTTTACAGAACCCTTCCGTGAGCGAATTAAAGAGCTTCTAAGCAATGATGAGTACATCAACAAAGTTCGCCGCATGGGAAAAGAAAAAGCGCAAGAGAGTGCCGCCAAAACGATTCGTGAAGTGCGTGAGATTATTGGGTTTAAAACGTTTTGATGGAGTTCGATATATAACAGCAAAAGCTTGTTCCGATGAGGGAGCAAGCTTTTGTTGTATTAGAACTCATTTGTCAGATATATCAATGTAGACGATGGATTATCCCTCCTTTATAAACCCAATTTTATTTCGAGGTTTTGAATTTTGTTTTTTATCAGTTTGCAATTCAGCTAAAGATTGATTGATAAGTTCAATTTGCATTCGCGTATCTTCATTTATCTCATTATAGTCAGAAAAAACCTCTTCGATATAGGCTTTTAATTCCTTCAACTCCATTTTTAGTTCGGTTTTTCTTTCAACAGGAGATTGGATAATGAATTGTCGTACTGCAATAAAAGTACGCATAATGGCAATGTTCATTTCAATGGCAATGTCGCTGTTAAGTAAGCCAGAAAGCATAGCAACTCCTTGTTTTGTAAAAGCATAAGGCAAATAACGTCGTCCTCCTTGCTTTGAGGTTTCAATTTGCAACCTCAAACTATTCCACTCTTCAACACTAAGCTGAAACATGAAATCAGTAGGAAAACGTCTTAAGTTTCGTTTTACGCTTAAATTTAGATTTTTCGTTTCTACTCGGTATAGCTCCGCTAAATCAAAGTCAAGCATTACTTTAGAGTTTCTAATTGTATATATTTTACTTTGAATAAGTGCTATTTCCATAGTGCGGGAAATTTAAACTAGTGGTTAGATTTTTATTAAAGCGGTGTTAATCTATTAGGATTCAACTGATTCGACAAAGTGTCTTTCGCTTGGTTCTGCTAAAAGTAAGCTTGCCTTGCAAGACAATAATTATAAAAAGTCTCTAATTGCAAAAATAGTTATTTACCCTCATTCATGTATCACATAAATCAATCAATGCTCTCCTTTTTCAATACCCCACTTTCACATACAACTCCACACTTCTTCCCGGTCGATAAATCCTTCCTATATCCAAATGTTCATAATATACTTTGTTAAAGAGGTTCGTTACTCCCGCACTAGTATTAAAACTAAGTTTGGAATATGAAAATTCATAGCTACTTTTTAGGTTTACAACCGTAAATGAAGGAGTAATCTGCTCACCGTAAAGAATATTGATCCGCTTTTGAGAAAGTGCCGATTCGCATTCCGCTTGAAGTTGTAAACCATTTTTCTGATATTGTAGTGCCAAAACATTCTTCAAAGGAGCCATCAAAGGCATTGCTTCACCTTCATTGATCTCTCCATAAGTATATTTACTTAGGCAAAAGGCTGTAAAATAATCTGTTGGAGTATACATCAATTGCACATCCGTACTGAATAATTTGGCCTTGGGCACATTTGTATATACTCTAATACCTTTTGCAGGAAAATTCATTGCTGGAATCCCAGGATCGGTAATCCCCATGATATAATCACTCAGAAAACTCATGGACGGACTGATATTGATTTTAAAAGTAGGTTTGGTGACTTGAAAAGTAGCCTTCATAAAATTAGATTGCTCCGACATTAGGTTTGGATTTCCAATATAGTCAAAGCCATCGTAGGCATTAAACAGATAAAATCCCATCCTTTCTCCAATCGTGGGCATCCGTTCAGAGTGACCTGCCGTTGCGGTCAAATTCAAATCCGTTTCGAAATGGTATTGTGCCGACAGATTAATGCTTTTAATGACATTGGTTTTCACCTTCTCTACATTATAGTTGAAAATGCCAAATTGCTCCGGTCCGTATTCCGAATCCAGTTGGTCGATGTTGTAATCCAATCTGGCATTGGTACTTACCATCAGGTTTGATGTGAGGTAGCTACTATTCTCTGCATAAACCCCACTCACATTTCTAAGCATGGCTGGCCATGTCTGCATGTACATCGGTTTCTCGGGTGCCTGTCCCGCATAGCGCATGTGCATGGTCATTTCGGCTAGGGAGTAATTCGTATAATGATCCGCCTTAAGGGTCAGCTTATTCCGCTCACCCCAGGGCACCATCAGTTGAATGTATGATCCAAAGGTCGAACTTTTACCTGGCATATCCATCCGCATGTATACCGAATCCGACTTTCCAACAGGCTTGTTTTTCAATAAATAAAGACTGTCTCGTTGAGAATCGTCCATAATATGAACTACTTGGTTATAATAGACTTTTGCTTTTAGTTGGGTGATTGCTTTTCTTTGATACTCCAGCGCAAACAAACTTCCCCTTGCCAAACTCACATCCATCGGTAAAGCAGGATAACCTACATTGCGGGCAATGTCATACAAAACATCAGCTTTCAGACTGCTTATTTCATTCGGTGAATATTTTAACGCACTGTGTAAATTTGTTTTTTCAAATTGAGAAAATGGTATAATCAATCCATTACCAGCTCGATACCTCTCCGTTTTTCTATAAACCCCATCAGAAATCCACGACCATTTCTCCTTATTTAAACCCAGTGAAAACAATACATTTTTACTGTTCGATACACTTTCAGTACCATAAGAAATGGACGCAGTTTGATCTCCGCCTTTTTCATCAGGCTCTTGTAGAGACATATCCATGGAGCCACCTATATTACAACCATGTTCTGAGCAATTGGTACCGGACTTTAACTTGATGGACTTTAGGTTCGTTGGTTCAATATAGGAGGTGACAGGATCCATTTTATCCGTACAAGCCCCAAACATTTTCATCCCATCTATGGTCACATTTAACTGTCCGCCCGAAAATCCGTTCATCTGTGGCTCCAAGGCATAAGCTCCTCTTTTTATCAGGGTCAATCCCTCCAACCTTGCGTTCATATTGTCCAAAGTCGAAAATTCATTGCTGCGGTAAAAATCTACGACTTCCTTATTATTCAAAGGTACTGATACGGAAACGGAGACTTCCTTCAAACTGACCGTATCTTTCCAACTGTTTTTCTCTCCCTTAACTATAAATGTTGTAAGTATTAATAATCCCAAAACTAAGCTTTTATACATAATCGTATTTTGAAAAAGGCGGAAATTAACTTTCCGCCTTTTGATGATTACAATGTAATATTAAAATATCGATTTGCACTTGTTCCGATTGTTGTGTCATTATTAAGTACGATTCCGATTTTCCATTCCCCTGTCATGGTAAAATTTACTTTCCCTTTATAATGACCATTTTTATAATGGATAGGATTTACGTTATTGGGCGACCCATGACCCATACTTGGCATTGTTGGCTCAATTGCTAAAGTAAATGTTGTATCTGCAGGCCATTTCAATTCAGTCAGTTTTTTATGGATGGTAAATTCAATATCATTTACACCAACTTTTGGAGTCAAAGGTGCAAGCATACTTAATACAAGTACTCCATTTGCAGGGGTCTTAAAAACTTTTAATACAGTACTTGAAGGTGAATCTACTGTAATATTTGAGAACATAGCAGTTCCCCCCTTGCCTGTTTTATGGTTATGAACTTTTATTCCTAAATCCCATGTTCCTCCCATACTAGGCATTACAAATGATATTGCTCCTGGAAACACCCCATTGATTGCTAGTGCACCAGGGTTTTCAACTGGACAGGCATGCTTCATCATTGGCATGGTCATATAAGGTAAAAAATGGATATGGGCATCTTTTAAGGTATCTTTTGTATTTGCTGAATCCAGTAGTACTACAGATAAATTATTATATCCTTGAAAATAGTTCTTTTTCCCCCATACTTCTACTTTTGCACCTGCTGCATAACCCTCATTAAGTTTGATCAAACCTTCAAGTGGATGTACGGCTGTTGTAGTTTCTTTAACTTCGTCTTTACAGGAAAAAATAAAAATTGAGAGGAGTAACAATATTGATAATTTTGATAAAATCGTTTTCATATTAATGTTTTAATTTTTTTGATTGATAAATAATGAAAGAACTTACTCATAGAATACGAGCATGTTAAAATAGCCCTCAAAAGTATCTGAAGGCAAACGGTTCAATGAAAAAATTAAAATTGAGGAGGAATGAAAATGGCAGCCAACGTTCTAGAGAATATTGTTGCCGAGGAGTTTAGAAATAGCTTAACTGAATGCTCAGCTATAGTGGGTATGAAAGTATGAAAAGAAAGATATTCTTTTACATCTTTTATTTGTGATTTTTTACCAGAATGGTTTTCTTTTGTGTTTTCACTTTCGTGAGTAGCGTTAATGACACTAATTTTTGTATCCCTAAAACATTTACCTTGACAGCAATTTCCGGGTATGGCTCTCTTTACGCAAAGTTCTTCTGCAATATATTTTTCAAATACCAGATACTGTAAGTTGGGTATTTGAAATCGAAATATGT
>CANFFA010000053.1 GCA_947445425.1 Paludibacteraceae bacterium | reverse complement strand
TTGCTAATTGTGATATATCTAATCTGTTTTGAATCACTCCCAAGTGTAAATTCTTGCAGTACGCCAATCTTTATTCCATTCGAAATGTCATTTACAACCAATAAGTAGGAACCCTGTGTTGAGTATAAACCATCTTCAAGGTCTATCCTGTCTAGGTCACTATAATCACTCATGTCGAGCAGTTCGTAACCTAATTTTTTATTCAGTGTAGATGCATCGTAAAGGCATTTCCAGTATTCTGTATTTGAAATATCAATGCTTAATCCAGGTGTTATGGCTTTGATATTTACCAATATGGAGTTATTGTTGCATACTAGGTCGTTCCTTGAATATCCAAAATTATAACTGTCAGAAACGCTCCATTCGCCTGCATACTTCAACTTCATAGCAAGTATGGATAAGTTTTCGGAGCTAATGGTCATAGATTCCCAACTCCGTGTTGCTACCGACCAATACGCAAATGAACCAATCTCCTGTACAACTGCATACCAGCCAAATTCACCCCCTTGTGGATAGCGAACATAAAGCTCTTGCAACGTATTTGCAGGAGGTCTTTGGTATCGCAACAAAGGGAGTAATTCTAAAAATTCAATTGAATTTGAACTAAATATCGACATGATTACTGTTTGTTAGTTTGGTTAGTGCCCTTAATTGAAACCAATCCGGGGAACATTGCTTCTGCTCTTGCATCAAGGGCTTTTGAAACTTCATATTTTTCAAAGATTGTAAAAACGGTGCTTGCTGCCAGGTAAGCCAATGGCTCAACTATCCTAGAATCAATGGTTAGTACATAATCGTCCGCTTTATCTTTTAAACTTTCCACTGCTGGAACATAAATTGCCTCTTCGACAGTATGTGTCAGTAGTCCCTTTGGAAGTGAATAGTATGAAAGCACCGGTTTTATATCCGTTCCAATTACCTTGTTGTCAATTACGCAGACTGGCCGAATGGAACTTCCACGGGTGAATTCATTACTTTGAATGCTTGCCACCCTTTCGTTATCGAGTGAAACTTCAAGTACAGGCTTTTGCCACCCTGCCATTTTGAACTTTGAAAGCAAATAGAAGTCGTCAGGTATCACTACATATCCAGTTCCATCTACAAGATTCTTTACGTGGTTACCGGTTGTTGTCGTGTCAAGAATTTTATTCCCCAACCATGACCGTGGCATGACTTTAGCGCACCTTCTCCACGAATCCACATAAGAACCTTCAATGTGCCGGTCTATCTGTGCCGTGTCTGCTCCAATGTAACTATTGCCTTGCGTGTCGTACATCGTGGCCTCGTTCATGATGAGCATCACCCGGTATATAAATTCTGCTTTTGTCATTTCTGATTGATATTAAAAAAGCTGCTGATAGAGCAGACCTTTGTAGATTGGTTAATGAAGATTCGGAAAACTCACACCAAGTAATTTTGCCTGTTCCAGTATATCTTCGGGTGTTTTTGTTTTGGTGTGGTGGATGCGGTAAGGGTCTTTACGCAAGATTTCGGCAGCTTCCTGGTAATCATTTACGTTTGGATATTCAACAACATCCATTAAATCCATACCTTCGCCTTCTTCCGAATTTTCAACAACCTCCTCAGTCTTGAAAATCTTTATTTCACCACGTTTGAACATTGGAGTATTTTCGATATAGCTTTGCACTTCTTCATCCATTGTGTTGAAGCTGTGTTTTTCATCTGAAAACTCACAGTATAAGGTTTTCCCTCCCACAATAATGGGGAGGGTCAACCTTACAGATGCTCTATAGGTCTTATGCATATTTCACCACTCGGATATGAGCATTTGGATTTTGGAGTACAAGTCCTGAAATTTCACTGATAGTACGAGCATCAACGTTTCTATCTCCTGCTTTACGAAGGTCTAAGTCGTCAGTATGCAACTCTTCAATTGAGTATTTACGCAAGAACTCAACATCAATCACAAGTCCGGTATCAGTAAGTCCGATTTCGTCAAAAGATTCATCGTGTATCACCCAAAGTGTACCAAAGTTGGTGGTGATTTCTTTAAAGGTAATACCGTATTCTACGACAGTTGTGGCAGCATTCTTTTGGTTGGTGCCATAGCTAATCAAGGATAGGTTTGTGAGTAAGCCTGATCCAACAAGGAATACCTTTTCTTTATTGCCGGCATTGCCTGTAAAAGCAGATTCGGTAAGTTTCACAAGTTCCTCAAAGGTGATTTGTTGTGTGCCGGCAGAACCGTAAATGAATTTCTTACCCGCTTGCCATAAGATACCGCCAGTCAAATAAACCTCTTTGTCGTCATCATCATAAATGATTGCCTTGGCTCCAACAAGGTAGTTTTTGTTCATACCACGCTTCATGTCGAAAATGGCTTCTTGCTCGATGTCGCTGAATGTCCAGTCAGCTTCTTTGTTTGCAATTTTCTCCATTGTGGTTTGCTCAATTTGTGCCTTGAATGACTGCAGGAATTGAGTAGACTTTGTTGGTACGTTGGCAAATGGAGCCGTTTGAATGTCGATTTCATTGTGGGCACGACCAGCACGAATGATGGGTGAATTTAATGGAATACTAGGTGATCCAATTACAGAACCAATAAGTTGACCGTTTACAATCTTAATAACCAATTTTTTATCTGTGGTTTTGCTTGTGATATATCCCATCAGATATTGTTCGGTTTGGGCTGTGCCAGCTTCATTCCATCCCATAATTTCAGGAAAGAAAACGGTTTCTTTTGCTGAGAAAATAGAGTTGTTATTTGTGTTTAATGTTACCCTTTCAGAACCATTTCCAGTTGTAGGAGCTGTGTAAGCATTTGCAATGGTAGTTTTAACAGGCAGAACGTCAGTTGCGTAGTATTGAACGTTACGGCTGCTTGATTTTCTACGAGTTACATAGCGTGATATCTGTTCCAAGGGGTTTCCCATTGGCCGAATAACGACTACCTTTTTTTCAATTTCATTCAAGTTTAATCCAGGGACATGCTGCCGGGTACCTTCTTCTGTACTAATTTCATCAACCAAGTTCACACCGCCTGCTGCACCGGGTACTGCATCTGCTGTCATGGCATAACCACTACCGATACCAAAGATTGAACACAATAGCATGATCACTATCATTAGCAATCCGCTGTTCTTTAAAAATTCAAATTGTTTTTTCATTTGTTGCTGTTTTGTTGTTTTTATAATTATTGTTTGAACTTTTTGTTGAAGAATCCTCCACTGTTTCCAGTTGGAACAACTTTTTTGCTTGATGCAGAGGTGTTTTTCAAATCGGGCATGATCTGTTCTTTCATTGAACTCCGTTTTGCTTCTATTTTTTGATTTTTACCTTCCACCACACCGCTGTCGGCTGCATCCTGAATGTCCTTGTCGTAATTCACCCCTTTGTGTACAAGTTCGATTACTTCAATCGGAATGTCACCCATGAGAAAATTATCAGCCATGCCGTATATTTTGTCATTGAGCTCCGATTTTTCATCATCAGAAAGATTATTGTCGGTGGCGTATTTGCCAAGGTTTTTCCAATACTCTTGAATGTTCTTTTGGGCTTCCGCTTGTGCCGATTTACTGGCCTCCATTTGAGCAAGATGTTCTTGATACCCTTTTTCAAATTCCTCCAGTCCATCATCGTCCAATTCGAAAGGTTGTTTTCCATAAATTTTACCCATTGCATAAGGGAATGACTTTTTATCATCTCCTGCAACCATTCCTAAAACTGCACCTAATTTGGGGTCTTTGCTCACAAGTCCAGCCAGTTTGGAATTGGCTTCTTTGTGCTTACCAAGCTCGCTGTCTGAACTTGAGTACATTTCGTGTGCATCATCAAACAATTGGTCGTCATTCTCAGGATTGTATTCGGGATTTTTACCCTTCATCATCTCCAAGAACTTATCACGACCTCTCGGTGTCATCTGTTCTTGTGCTGTATCTTTTGGATTTTCGTTTTCCATTGCTTTCTGCATTAAATTTCACTAATTGAAGTGCAAAAAAACACAATGCCAAAACCGATTTTGGCACTTAACGCAAAAACCAAAAAAAACTGTGAATAACTTCTGATTTAGAGATAACTGTAAATGTTGTTATAGTCAATATCTTTGATGCAAAATAAATAGGTTTATGGAATTGTATTATCAGCAGGAAAGAAACGCTGACTTTTTTAATGTGTGTGAGCGTATTAGGAGGGAAACGGATGGTTATATTTCGGTAGCTTGTATAGCAAGGAAGGCAGTGTATTGTAAGGCTGAATTGTTCTATTTGCCGGCTCGTGAAATAGCCCGAATTATTAGGTTCAAATCAAAATTTGAAATAAGTAGCTCGGCAAAGATTGAACTTTACAGGGAGATAGAAACCAGGGCTAAGCTGATGAACGAAGGCGGGAATATGAGCTGTGAAACAGTTGCCCGGATAATAGAAATTCAACCGGCACCACGTTTCTATATTACGGAGGCCAGGGCAATCAGTCTTTATTATGAACTTTTGAAAAAGAATAAAAATGCAATATCTAATCGCAATCGTTTTTATAATCGTGTTTTCGGTATTTGATAACTCCTTGGGGTTTTGTATTGGATCGCCTTTCTACACTCATTTCACCTATATGTTTCAGCACGCAAGTGTGATGCACCTGGTGTTGACTTCTTTTTCGTTCATTGCAATGTTTCGGGTATTGACTATCTTTGCAAATAAATACAAGCTGTTTTTAGCACTCGTGATCATTGGATTTATTTCGTCATACTTTTCGGAATGTCAATTGCCCACGGTTGGGGCTTCATCCATGGTTTATGGAATGATAGGTATGATGTACGGATTCATTTGGAATAAAATACTTGAATTCATGGAGAGGTCAATTCTGATTTTAAATCTTGTCGGACTGTTAATTGCTTTATTAATAAGCTGCTTTACTAAGAATAGCAACTTTTCAATACATTTAATTTCTGCATTAATAGGATTGTTAGTTGGTGTTTGTTTTGCGAAACACATTAAAAAATAACAGAAAATATAATCATCAAAACTGAAAAACAAAATGAAAATCGAGTTAGATCACTGTGACCCACGAAACAATAAAGAATCACAAGTGGAATTTAAAAAGAACGAAAAGGCATTAATAGAGGTGATTAGCTCGTTGTGTTTGAGTGGTATCTATCCTGTTGTTGGAGATTTTATAAGGGTAGAAATTGAGGATGGTTTTTCTCAATTTTGGGGAATAACAAATAGAACATTATCCAAAGATGAAATAATGTTTGTAGTTGAATATGAAATGTGATTTTAGAAGTACCAATTAAATCAATAAACGCCACAAGAAAATTAATCCTGTGGCGTTTCCATTTTAAATAAACCTTCCTTTCCTTCTAAGTGGCTTAGTTCTCATTTCCAAATACCGCTTCATGTCGGCCATGAACGTTTCAGATTGATGCAAGTAAATACCAGCTTCGTTTGGCAACTTGGGCATTAGCCACCGGTGCATGATGTGGGCAATAATGAACTCCTTCATCTTGTTGTTCACTGGTTCATTCATGGCCATTAGGTAATGACCAGGCATGAGTAATTGAATAATGAAGTCATTATTCGTAGTTGCATCTTGTGAATCAAAATACATGGTTACTTCCGGAAGGTGTTTAAAGTACGCTGATAATGCCGACATAACGTTCGCTCTTGCATCAAAGAACAGCTGCCTGAATAATATCAGATATTCCTCATCGAAAACCAGGTTGTCGAAATTGTCGTTTCCTTGGTTGTCTACCCACCGCTTTGCAAGATACGAGCTTTCTATTTTTACCCCCTTGAATATCTCGTCATGGCTCTGTATGATTGTAATTAATTGGCTCATTGTTGTGGTGCTTGTGGTTGCTGCATACCTGCGTTAATTTGTTGTTGCACTTGTGGCGAAACTTGGCCTTGCGCTATTCCTGGTTGAGGCGCTTGTGCCTGCTGTTGTTCTGCATCCAATTCCTGTAGCAGTTTGTCCGAAAACGTGAAGTCGCCAACCCTCAACATCGCCCTGAGTGATATTTGCCCTTCCTTTTGAAGGTTCAAAAGCATATCATTTACAATCATCCTATAAGCAGGAGTAGAAGAGCTTTCCACAATGGATAAATCAAATTCGGTGTTCTGAACCTCGCTAGCTTTATACACGGTG
Organism: Paludibacteraceae bacterium; assembly: GCA_947445425.1. Lineage (GTDB taxonomy): Bacteria > Bacteroidota > Bacteroidia > Bacteroidales > Paludibacteraceae > Paludibacter. The sequence goes on along the minus strand of CANFFA010000053.1, from coordinate 4,207 downwards.
TTTCTTTCTGCATCCTTACCGACAATGTTTATGTATCGGTCTTCCTTGTACGATTGTTGGATCAATTTAAGGTTCTTCATATCCCGATCCTCCCGGACAGTCTTGTAGGATTCAAACATATCAATCAAAGAGTTATTCCCCTGTTGAATTTGTTGGGCAAACAGTGCTGCAGGTGTTCCGCTTGCAGGTGTTTGTCCTTGCATTGCTCCCTGAACCCCCGAAATATCTTCGAGCAACTTTAATTGCATATTGAGCATTTCAAAATTACCGGTCTGTGTCGTGTTGGCAATGATCTGTTGTGGTGCCGGAATGCCAACTTTAGGTTTGTAGTAGATGATACCACCAGTAGTTGTCCATTCTTCCGCAATTTCCTCCATGGTCATATTATCAGGCTTCGCATCTTCAGGAAACATCAATACACCTTTAGCTGAATTTCTTGTTATGAAGTCTTGGGTGGTTATCAGTCGGTTAATATACCTTTGCTGGTCAATAAAATCAGAAACGAATGGATAAACACGGCCATTGTAGAATGGGTAAATCTTGAAAGAGTAGGGGTGGGATTCATGCCAGTAGGGAGTTTCACCTTCTTTCAAAACTTCTCCAGTTGGGGTCATGTAGTAGTAATACCAATAGTTGTCAATGAACCATTCGTAATCAAGCAGCTTCATATCATCGGATTGTACTCCTTGTGCGCCTTGCTCCTGAATTCGTTTGTTGTTCTCGGACTTGATAAGGTTCAATTCATCAATCTCAAACTTTTGAAGCTCACCGGAAAGTTTGTCATGTACCAGTAATCTTTCCTTACTCTCCTTTTTCCATACCTCAATTACCCGGCACCTGGTATCATCGGAAGGTATGAAGAAATTCAAGTGTCGTTTGTAGTCCTTGGTGAGATTTTCAAGGTAGGATATTGTTCTGTTGGGATTAGCGGAGCGATAAAAAGAACGGATGGTTTCGGCTGTTTCCTTTTTGCCATTTGAGAATTGAGCCATCACGTCATACAATCCTAGGTCGTGTATCTCCCCAACTAGGTGGCAATCCCAATGCCTTGGGTCTGTCATGTGGTTGTCAAAAAAAACTGTATTGTAGTTTACAATGTCAGTCCAAACGTCATTTTTCCCGTTGCGGTACCCAAACGAGGATTTAAAGAAGGCGGTACCGGTGATTAGAAAATATTCCAGGTTCCTTCTATCTACTTCCCAAAGTTTGTTTAACTGGTAAACGTACTGCAAGGTGGTAGACATCATCTCCCCACGAGCTTGTTTGTCTCTGTCCCTAGATACACAAACTGGTTCAGTCTGAGTTCCCGAAAATACACCCAATACAGAACGGACAATACCACGGATACGGTTGTTTTGAAGTGGAACGCTACCTTGGTTTTTGATGTGTTGGCTTTCAGTAATTGTACCACGCCCATCGGGATTCTCAATTCTATCACCCCATTGGTCGTCAAAAGTGTACATTTCGTTTCTACGAGCCTTAATCCGAAACTGTTCTAGTCCAGTCCATGCATTATAGGCATCCATCAGGACATTACTGTTCCTTGAAAATGAATCATTGTGCTGTACGGTGTCTATCTTTTTGGTTTTAGGAAATAGCTTTGCTGATAGTTTTGGATTCGCCTTTCTCATGTTTCTTGATTAATTGGCGAAATAACTAATATCAATTTAGCTTTTAGGTGCTTAATGCAAAAAAAGGAGGGGAGGTGTGGAAAAATTGGGCTAAATTAATGGTCAAAAATTAAACCGATATTCAAATGCTTAATGGTATATTATAAGTATATTGGATTAGGTTGTACATTTATTGCAAGAAAATAGCATGGAGTATTTTTTATTTTAGTAAATGGAGTAAGTGTTAAATAGAATGTGTAATTTTGTAGGGAATTTGTAATCAAATGATATATTTATGTTTAGTCCACACCAACAGAAATACATAGCCTGGGAACTTACTCGCAAAAGGAGTGCATCAGATGAGGATAAATTCACTGGTGTGCTTGCCGAAGCACAAGTAGATCTAAACCCACATCAAGTTGAGGCTGCATTATTTGCATTTCGATCACCACTCAGCATGGGTGCAATTCTTGCTGACGAAGTAGGATTGGGTAAAACTATTGAAGCGGCACTTGTTATTAGTCAACATTGGGCTGAACGTCGTCGTCACATCCTTATCATTGCACCACCAACACTCCGCAAACAGTGGAGTGCCGAACTTGAAGAAAAGTTTTTCCTTCCCTCGCTCATTATCGAGAAAAAAAGTTTTAATTCTATTATTACTGATTCATATAAAAATCCATTCGAATCAAATGATAAAATAATTATCTGCTCTTATCCTTTTGCGGTTAAACAAATACAGCATATACAACGTGTAAAATGGGATTTGGTAATTATGGATGAAGCGCATAAATTGCGTAATGTATATAAAAACAACAAAACAGGATTGGTGCTGAAAACTGGATTGTTACCTTTTAAGAAACTGCTGCTTACTGCTACACCACTACAAAATGACATCAAGGAATTATATGGATTGATCTCAATTATTGACGATAATTATTTTGGTGGACTACAAAGTTTTTCGAATCAATATAATAAAATAGCCATTCGTGATGCTGACACTTATAGTGAACTTCGCCAGCGAATTCGTCCGTTACTGCACAGAACCTTACGCAGTGATGTACAAGAGTTTGTAAAATATACCAAGCGATCTGCAATGGTACAGGAGTACTTTCCTAGCGAAATCGAAATCGAACTCTCCGATGCCATACATAATTATTTACAAAAAGAAGAAAGTTATGGCTTGCCTCGCAGTCAACGGAATCTTATTTCATTGGTACTTTTCAAACTCTTAGCATCTTCAAGTTTTGCCATTGCAGGCACTTTAGATACTATTATCAAACGCCTAGAAAAGATAATTGAAACGCATAATGACAATCAGAATTTAACACAATCCATCAACGAAAATTTTGAAGAGTGGGATGATTATTCAGAAGAGTGGCTTGATGAAGATGAAGAAGATGAATCTGAAATAAAAGCAGTAAAAGAATATACTCCTGACGAGATTTGTGATGTAGCTGCCGAAATTGAAGAATTAAAAATAATTCATCAATTAGCACTTGGCATCTCCACAAACAGCAAGGGAGATTGTTTACTCAAAGCCTTAGAATTAGGTTTTGAAAATATGCGAAAAATGAATGCTCCGCAAAAAGCATTGATTTTTACTGAAAGCACTCGAACCCAACAATACATACAACAACTTCTTGAAGAGAGTGGATACAAGGATAAAACCCTATTATTCAATGGCAGTAACAATGACCCAAAATCAAAAGAGATTTTCAATAATTGGCTCAAAAACAACAAAGAAACAGGCAAGATAACTGAATCTCAAACGGCCAACAAACGACAAGCATTGGTAGATCATTTCCGAAACGATGCTCAAATAATGATTGCTACCGAAGCTGCTGCCGAAGGAATCAATCTACAATTCTGCTCGTTATTGGTAAACTATGATTTGCCTTGGAATCCGCAACGAGTGGAGCAACGCATTGGACGTTGCCACCGATATGGTCAAAAATACGATGTGGTAGTAATCAACTTTATCAATAAAAATAACCGCGCCGACCAACGAGTATACGAATTATTAGAACGCAAATTTGAACTGTTCAAAGGCGTTTTTGATGCAAGTGATGAGGTGTTGGGTTCAATTGAAAACACTCTCGATTTTGAGAAGCGAATTTTGCGTATCTATCAACAATGCCGAACTACTGAAGAAATTGACGAAGCATTTAACCAATTGGAGCAAGAAATGGAGGAGTCAATTTCTGACACTATCCAGCAAACTAAAGCCTCCTTACTCGAACATTTTGACGAAGAGGTAATCAACAAACTCAGAATAAAGAAAGTAAATCAAGCTGAAAGTCTAACACTATACCACAAACTCCTTTGGTTGCTCACTCGTTCTATGCTCAATGGTAGTATGGTAGTGCTTGATGAAGAAAACTATAAATTTAGATTACTTGAATCAAAAAGTGCTAAAATTGCAACAGGAATTTATTCTATTGGCACTCAAGTAGAAAATGCAATGGTATATCGCATTACCCATCCTTTAGCAGAGGAGCTTATAGAAAAAGCCAAAATTACTGAAACTCCATTTGCAGAAATAACCTTTGATTACAGCAACCATTTATCGAAAATAAGTATTGTTCATCAAAACA
>CANFFA010000052.1 GCA_947445425.1 Paludibacteraceae bacterium | reverse complement strand
CCAGAATCACACCAATAAAGAAAAATGTCATGATTGAATACATGTACAATAGACAAATTCTCTTGTGATCGGTAGCCATGATCCAAGACATTATGCCCTTATACTTTCCTTGGTAGTCAAGATAACTTACATATTCTATTTTCTCTGTTCCGTTACTCATTGTTGTTTGATTTTATTTTTTTCTTTTAGGTTTAATAAGATATATGATTATGAAAACGAGTAAGAAGAAAAGAATGATGGTTCCTGCTATTTTAGTGACATCCAATCCAAAGCGTTTGTTCTCTGGATCGTATGTATAACAGATCATCATTATCTTCTGAATTGATGTTCTGGGTTGACCTTTGGTGGCCTCAACTATGGCCATTTTAAAGTCTATTGGTAAAAATGTGATACCATACAAGTACCTAGTAATCAACCCTTGTGGACTTACGGCAATAATTGCCGAAGGATGTACAAAGTCCAGACCTACAGCTTTAGTTTTAAAACCAGTAGCATTGGTTATTTTGAAAATAGTAGTACTGTCGGTAGTTAGAAAAATCCAACCATCTCCTTTACCTTTAGAGTAGCGCTCAACAAAACGGTCTTTTTTGAATTTGGCCTTTTCTGGTGTATCTCTAAAGTTAAAACTTATGGTTATAACTTGATAGTCTTTACCTAGAACTAAATCTGATTTTTTGATAACAGCACCAACTCCTTCCAAAAGTGGACTACAAAGTCCTGGACAATCAAAGTAAACGAAGGAGAATATCGTAGGCTTCGTTATTAACTGTCTCAAAGTAACTTTCTCTGATTTTTCATTCAGAAACTGTAAATCCAGTGGTACCGTTGTACCGAGATGTTCAACCACACCAACCTCTGGAGACTGGTCAACTTGTGCTGTAAGTCTCCCAGTTAAGGAGAAGATTACAAGAAAAAAATAGATAAAGTTCTTTTTCATGCGTAAATAATTGTTTTTTTAGTTGTCGCATGGAACTCGCATACCAATGTTCATGGTCTTTGGTGAATATGCGTATTCATGCTCGTTTCATGAAAAAATAAATTAAGATGCCAATTTATTATTATGCCAATGTGCCAATTAATCTGCCTTGTTCGTGGAGCATCCTAGGAGCACTGACAACAAAATAGCACCGCCCATTAAGCTAGTGTCTTTAAGTAACTGAATAAATGCCCATTGAGCAACATTAGATTCAGTTGAAAATAAGCCTGGAATGTGAATAGTTATAATGAATAAAAAGAGTAATCCAGCAAGCCAAAGACAAGCAATTTTTGTGTATTTATTAAAAAGAATACTCAAGCTCACGATCAACAACATTAGTCCTGATATCAAAATGGTAAAAACACCATTGGGTATCAATGAGCATTTGAGTTGTTCTGTGAAAACGGGGGTCATGATAAAATGGTTAATACCCATTAAACCAATAGGTAAAGCAAATAAAATACGTCCAATAATGGCTAGATTTTTCATACTATTTTATTTTAAATTTTACCAATTTTCCAAAAACTTAATAAGTTCAAAACAAGATAGAGTAAAAATCCAAGAAATACAAGAACACCAAAAGAATAAGTGATTATCAACCAAATAGGAGCTTTTACCAATACATTCCATATAGCTCTTTTCTCAGTAAGAGAAGGTTTATCGGTTGGGACAGCGATTTTGAATTTAGTCGTAGATTCCAATTCACCATAAGCTTCGTCATTAATCTTAGCAATCAATTCAACATTACCGGCTTTATCGCCTGGAAGGTCTTTAGAATATTGAAAATAGGCAAGTCCTTCATTGTTAGTACGCATAGATTTATCCAACTGCAATTTACCAAAATAGCGTTTTGCAAAAAGTATAACTTCAGCATCTTTCAATACCACTGTACCTGTTTTTTCTTTTGCCACAACTTTAACAGTAACAATGTTTGATTTAGCATCATATTGCATGTTCACTTTTACCAACTCACTTTTGGATGGATCGGTGTTAGAAAGTACTTGAACATACTTTTTGTTGAAACTTCGCATGTAAGCGATTACTTTCCATCTTTCGTTTTCTGACAATACATTTTTGAATGAAGGCATCAAACCACGACCAGTGTTTAAGATGTAAAACAATTCACCATCTGTAAGTTTTTGAGTACCATCAGAAGCCAAATCAGGAGGAGTTGGCTTCAATGATTTCAACACATTACCTTTAGACGGATTACCGTGGCAAGAAGCACAGTTTTTATTGTATAGTACTTCACCTTCTTTTGCTGAAGCATCATTGAATTTAATAAAACTATTCTTACTTTTTTTATCAGCAGGAACATCCCAACTAGCAGCAGATAGATTTATGCTAAACAGAGCTGAAAAAATAAAAAGCGAAACGATTTTTGTTGATATATTTATTCTAAACATAATTGATCCAGTTTACCAGAGGTGTTAATTATTTTTTTCTTCTAATGATTCGATGGTCTCATGAATAGAGATCACCGGAATAACTTTGGAAAGTACTGTAATAATAAGTAGTACCAAAATAAATGGCGCCAAAGTAACCAAGCTTTCTGTCAAAGTTGGCGTATAAACCTTGAAATTCAAGGGTACATTTTGAATCGGCAGAAAAGGATGTTCCATGGTAGGAACAACGATGATATATCTTTTGAACCAACCGCCAATAAACACAAAAGAAGCAATAATTAAAAGAGGTAATGGTTTCCTCATTTTATTAAAAACCAATAAAATGATAGGTAATACAAGTCCAAAAAATTGAACTGACCAGAACATTAATGCATGTGCACCTGTAAACAATGCAGTAATATGCAATGCATCATATTTTTTCATCTTATAAGCAGGCACCAAGTATTCGTTTATATTAAAATAAAGATATACCAAAGATACCAATACCAACAACTTACCCACTTTATCAAAAAGATCCAAACTAAGGTATTCTTCTAATTTATAGTTTTTACGAAAGAAATACATCGCAATCACTATGGCAGAAGTACCAGACACAAAAGCACCAGTGATGAAATAAGGACCAAAAATGGTAGAATCCCAACCAACCCTTAAGGTATTTGCAAACAACCAAGAGGTTACCGTGTGTATTGCAAAAGCAACAGGTATGATGAATATTGCGATGGAACGGGTTAGCTTTTTAAGAATCTGTTCTTGTTCATGAGATCCATTCCAGTTAAGTGAAAGTAATTTATAAGCTTTTTGCGCCATTGGATGGAGCTTGTTTATTTTTTCACTACAAATTTTCAAATCCGGAATGAGCGGAATATACAAAAACAAAGTACTAATCAAAACATAAATCGTCACTACCGTAATGTCCCAAACAATAGGAGATTGAATACGGCCATGAATGAAAACGTTTAACAATCTGTCAGGGCGACCCATATCAGTAATAATTACCAATCCTGCTACCGCAGCAAAAGCCAAGGCAATTATTTCCGCGATACGTGCTAAAGGTGCAGCCCATTTTTGTCCAGAAAGACCCAGAACTGCACTGATAAGCATCCCAATTAAACTCGTCGCAACAAAGAAAACGAAGGTTGAAATATACATTCCCCAGGATACATAATCTCCCAAACCCGTTACTACAAGACCTTCATTTAGCTGATAAACATAGGCGCCTAAACAGACGATTAAGGAAATCGATAAAAAAGCCATCCATGCTTTAAAACTGTTGGTAAGTCGAATGGAAGCCAGTAAGTCTGAGGTGACTTTGTCCTTTTTAGATTGTTCTAACATAAGTAATTAAATAATTTGCTAATATAAAAATGTGCCAATGTGCCAATTATTGCTTAAGTGTGATGTAGGTGTTCAGCCGCTTCTTCCCTATCTTTATCTTGGAAAGGAACAGTTTTTCCCTTTGGAGGTAAGTAATAAACCCTTGGTTTGGTTCCTAATTCAGGCATCAAAGTATATCCACCATTGTCTTCCAATAATTTTTTGAATCTGAAAGTCTCTTTGGTAGTACCATTGGTTACAGCATCTTCATTTTCATCACCAAAATAGTAAACACCATTAGGACAAGCAGATGCGCAATATGGTAATTTGCCTTCACGTACTTGATCGGCACTAAACAAACATTTGCTGATGGTTCCTTTTTTCTGTGGAACATTAAGCTCTACATTATAAACCTTATCTTTATCACCTTGGGCATTCAAAGGTTCTGCCCAGTTGAAAATACGGGCACTGTATGGACAGGCTGCAATACAAAAACGACAACCGATACAACGTTCGTTATCAATCAGTACAATACCATCTGCACGTTTAAAAGTAGCATCTACAGGGCAAACCGCAACACAAGGAGGGTTATCGCAATGTTGACAAGGTTTAGGCATGTAAAATGGCGGAGTAGTTTCCGTCTCTTCCATTTTCAAAACGTTCATATGGTGTTGCTCCGGACGTAAATCATGTGCATGTTGGCATGCAGCCATACATTTACGAGCATTTTGACATTTTGAAAGGTCAATAACCATCACAAAACGTTTTCCCGCAATACCATCTCTACCTTGTTGTTGTAAATACGTTAAATTACCGTGTTTGCTAGGAATAATTTTAGTAGCATCCCCTTTTTCAATTTCAAGTAATTCATTTTCTGCAGTAAGTACACGAATACGTTGCGCATCGGTCTTATTTTTGTCGTAGTTTATACCAGCCAAAATCGCAGATCCGCCCAAAGCAGTTCCGACCCCAACAATGCCTAATTGTTGTAAGAATTCTCTTCTTGATTTTTTCTTTGGCTGTTCTTCTTTTTCAATCATTATTCAAAAAAATTAAAATGGGTTTATTTGAACTTTAGTATTCAAATTTTGGGTTTGAATGTACTAAGTTGACTATTAATTATGAAAGTATTATTCGTTAAAACAGGTTTATGTCGTTCTTTTGGGTTAACAAAGAACTTCTATGTCAATGAATTGATTTCTGTACAAGTAAAATTGAACAATAAATTTCCAATCAACGCTTACACTCCGCAAATATAGAAAGATTTTATTGTTGAAACAAAATCAAAAATGCAAACAAATGTAAAATTATCATTTGACATTCTGTAAGTTAAAGCAAAAAAAGAAATTAAAATCGGTTTAGGTGTGGTTCAAACTCTTCTCAATTCTGGAAATACTAAAAATGAAGACTCAGATGATATTTATTTTTTTGAACTACATTCCTTTACTTCTTTTTTCGAACTACATCCTTCTTCTTTTACAGTAGAACCACAAGGTTTTACACTTTTAGCCTCAGAGATAGTTTCAATTTTTGGCTTTGTACTTGCTTTTGCATGCGCTTTTGTTTTTGCAAGTACGGTTTGTTTTTTCTTACGAGGAATGTATTTCCCAGGTAAAATAACATTCAATAAAGCTTTACCCATCAATCCAAGTTTAACTGCACAAGGTAATACTAACATGCTGATGAGAAAGGTAGGCCATTCATAAATATACTCATCAGCTATAATCCAGTGTAAAAAGGATAAAACAAGTATAATGACACTGTAAACTATCTTAGATTGTAACAATGGCGTATCTAAAGTTTTAAAACGGGTGATCCCGTCAAGAATTCCAGATAAAATAGAGGCAATCAAAGAAAGGGGCAACATAAAAATGGAAAAACTGATAACAGAATGCACCATTACTTCCTGATAATTAGGAAATATCCAGTGAAAAACAATTAACATTGGAATCAGTGCTACAAAAGTTTGTGACAAGTGTATAGCAATTGGGTGAATGTCAAGTGCTAAAATCAACAACCTTTTGGGTGATACTCTCTCTCTATACGATTCAAAAACTGTGTGCGGTAAACCACATGCAGGACATACATCCTTTAAGTCGCTGGCTTTCATCACATAACCACAAGGGCGACATATTACTAATTCTTCGTCTATCATAATTGGTGATATTTTAATTTTAAAGCCACAAAGGTAGTAATGATTACGAAATTAGAATTATATTAAATTAGATATTTAGTCTTGTTTAACTAGTTTTTTTTGGAAATGTACTTATCAATGCTCAAATCTCATCATTCATTTGTGCTGATTTGTGTTCTGGCATCTAAAATCAAAAAGGGCTGATTAAAAAATGTATATTTTTAATCAGCCCGGGATGTTGGTATTTTGTTAAGTAAGAAGAGATGACGGTTCTATAAATTGACAAAAGAATAAAGACAAAAGAAGGTTCTAAATTTGGTCTTTATTTTTTTCTATTGTCTAAGTTTTCAGCTCATTTCTATCAGATCTCCACACTAGAAATTAATTTTACGCTGGAACATTATTTTTATTACCAAATTTTAACTTTAACTTCTCTTTGGCTTTTTCCATCGTTACATAAATTGAGGGAACTAATACCAAAGTCAAGAGTAAAGAACTGGTTAAACCACCAATAATTACCCAAGCCAATCCATTTTTTGATTCTGATGAAGCACCAGTTGCCATTGCAATGGGTAACATCCCCAAGATCATGGCCAAAGTTGTCATCAAAATAGGACGAAGTCTATCTTTCCCTGCTTCAATCAGCGCCTCTTTTACACCTTTGCCTTCGGCTCTTAATTGATTAGTAAAATCTACAATTAAAATGGCATTCTTTGCTACAAGCCCAATCAACATGATCATTCCAATCAAGGAGAAAATATTAATGAAGCTTCCCGAAAGTGCTAAAGCAAATAATGCTCCAATGATAGCCATTGGGATAGAAAAGAGTACCACAAAAGGATATAAGTAGGAGTTGTACAAGGCCACCATGATGAGGTAAACAAACACAAAGGCAGCCATAATAACTAAAAATAGACTTCCAAACGCATCTGATTGTTGTTCCAATTGACCTTTGTATTCAATGCTAATTTCGGCAGGGTGTAATTTCGCCTCTACTTTTGATTTAATTTCTTTACCTACTGTTCCGACTGGACGACCCAATACAGAAGCATTTACTGTAAGTGAGGAAATACGATCCGAACGTTCTAGTTTATTTGGCCCTAAAGATTGTTCTATAGTCGCAAAATCCTGTAGTTCAATGATTCGACCTTGATTATTTAAGAAAGTCAAGGAAGATAAATCTTCAATTCTATTACGATCAAATTTATCAAAACGAAGGTTCATATTGAAATCCTTGTTTTGGTCAGAAAACTGCTGGTCTGCATTACCGGCAAAAGCTAAACGCAAGGTATTTCCAACATCAAATACCGACAAACCCAACATGGCCATTTTGTCTCTATTTAACGCAATTTTTAATTCTGGTTTACTCTGATCTATAGAAAGTTTGATATCATTTGCACCTTGAACCGTTTTCATGATGGTCATCACACTATCCGCTAATACAAAAAGCTTATTAACGTCAGGACCACGCAAAAGTATTTGTACAGGGGCATCATTCGCATTACCCATCATTGAAAGGGGCGTAACACTTACTTTAAGACCAGGAATTTTCAATATCTCCTCTTTTATTTCGGTAGTATATTCATCAATTGTCTTTGTACGCTCTTGCTTTGGAATAATGTTTACGGTAATCTCACTTTTATTTTGTTCGCTCGATCCATTACCGGCAGCCACATTAGAGCTACTTGAAAATCCAACATTTGAAAACACTTTTAAGACATCTTTCTTTTTATACAAAAGATCTTCAACTTTTTGCGTAAGTAAGTTGGTTTGATAAATTGTATTTTGAGGCTCCCCTTCTAATTTAATCATAAACTCCCCCCTATCACTATTAGGGATGAATTCTGCACCGACAAATCCAAATCCTACCAAAGAAAATGAACCAATGAATAAGCTAAAAACTAAGGCATAGAGCGTTTTGCGATGACCCATGGACCAGATTAAGGTCTTTTCGTATAGGGCCGTTAATTGTCCGAAAAGCGATTCAAAGCCTAAAGCGAGGCGACCCATGATCGTTTTTTTGGATATCTTCTCTACTTTACTAAAACGTGATGCCAACAAGGGGGTTATCGTAAAGGATACGAAAAGACTCATCAAGGTAGAGAATACAATCACCAAAGAAAACTCACGTAACATATTACCAATCATCCCTGTAACGATTGACAGTGGCACAAAAACCACTACGTCCACCATGGTGATGGCCAAGGCAGTAAAGCTAATTTCGTTACGACCATCCAATGCGGCTTGTATCGGATTTTTACCCATTTCGAGGTGACGGTGTATATTCTCCAATACAACAATTGAATCATCTACCAAAATACCAATCACTAAGGATAAAGCTAACAAAGTCATCAAGTTCAAAGAGAAATCAAATATATACATCGCCGCAAATACCGAGATGATAGAACAAGGGATGGATACCATGACGATCATTGAACTTCTTACACTGTGTAAGAATAGGAACATGACGATGGCAACGAGGATAATTGCATAAATCAAATCTTCCATTACTGCATTGGCTGAAGCCAAAGTATAGATGGATGAATCTGAAGCCACATCGAATTTAAGTTTCTTACTCGAATAAATTTTCTCGATTTCAGCAGCCTTTTGCTTTACTAATTTACATACTTCAACTGTATTAGCATCAGATTGTTTTTGTATGATAATACCGATGGAAGTTTGATTATTGATACGGTTCAGATTGGTCGGCTCCGCTTGTCCGTCAATAATCTCGGCTACTTCCGAAAGTTTAATAACATTTCCATTCGCAGATTTTGCCACACTGATGTTGCGCATATCTTCAACCGATTGCAGTTTACCTGAAAGTCTAACTGTATATTGTTTTAAGTCGCCTTCAATTTTACCCGTTGGAAGTTCCAAATTGGCATTACCCATTGCAGCATAAATGGCAGCTATGGAAACTTTATAGCTATCGAGTTTCTTTTTGTTGATGTTGATTTTAATCTCTCGAACACTTCCACCCACCAATGCAACTTGACCAACACCTTTAATTTTGGAGAATTGTGATTTAACTTGATCATCAGCAAGTTGATACAATTCTGTTGGTTCAACATTACCCGTAAGCCCCAATTTAATAATGGGTAAATCGTCAAGAGAGACTTTGCTCAATGCAGGTGTTTTAGCACTAACAGGCAAAGTAGAGATGATGGTATTTACCTTCCTTTGTGCATCTTGTAAAGATTTATCTGCATTAGCAGTGGCCTCCAAAGTGATCGCAATAATTGAATAGCCTTCTTGAGAGGTTGATTTGATGTTTTTAATATTCTCTAATGAAGCAACAGCATCTTCAATCTTTTTGGTTACTGAGCTCTCCACTGCATTGGCAGATGCACCAGGATATACCGTTGAAATGGTGATAGCAGGCAGGTTCATTTTTGGGATCAAGTCGTAATTCAATAAACGGTAGCTGCTAACGCCAAAAATACCGAGTACAACAAAAATTACAACCACTAAGGTTGGCCGTTTTATGGCTATTTCTGATATTGACATTTGTTCTATTTATTTACAAGAATTATTTTGATTCAACAATTTTCACACTTTTACCATCGGACAAATTAATTTGGCCGGTAGTAACCACTTTATCACCCATTTTTAAGCCAGATAAAATCTCAAGATCAGCATCTGTACCCATTCCAACTACAATTTTCTTCAAGACGGCTTTCCCGTTTTCAACGACGAAGACACGTGCATCTTGTGAACTACCTTGCAAGGCAGCACGTGGAATGTATAATGCCAAAGTTTGACCAGGAATGGTAACTTCAGCATTTACAAAAGTACCGGCTTTGAGGGGGAATTTTCCATTGTTAGGCATCTCGATTTCAACAGGATAATTGTGCGTATCATCGCCTTTATCACTTATGAAGCTAATATGACCATCAAAAGAATGCTCTGGGTAGATATCAGAAGTAATTTTTGCTTTATCCCCTTTTTTAATTTGATAGATATTGGATTCAGAGACACTAATCTTTATTTTAAGTCTTGAAATATCTACTATGCTTGCAATTGGATTGCCTACATTGATGAATGACCCTTTTTCGACCTGTTTTGTCGTAATGACCCCGCTGATTGGTGATATAATTGTCGCATCTTCCAATTGCTTTTTAGCCTGTTCATATTGAATTTTTGCACTCTCATAGTTATTTCTGATATCATCTACTTGTTGTTCAGTTGCCGAACCACCTGTAAGTAGATTTTCATAACGTTCTAAATCACGTTTCAATTTGGAAACGGTAACTGCAGCAGATTTTACAGCCAACTGTTTTAAATGATTGTCAATGGTTGCAATCACACTACCTTTTGATTTGTGTTGTCCCAATTCAACATTCAAAGAGGTAATCTGACCTTGGGTTTGCGCAGCGATATTTACTTCAGTGACAGGGATCAGTGTACCCGTCAAATGTAAATTATGAGTAGAAGTCATCTCTTTTGCCTCCGTAATATTCACACTAACAACGTTTGAAATCGGTCCTGACACACGAGGTTTGTTGATTTTTTCATGGTTTTTCTTCAATACTAAAACCACTCCTATTAATAAAACTGCAATAATGATAATGCTAATAATTCTTTTCATAAATGTAAATTTAATTCGTAATTTATAATTCATAATTCATAAACTCACAATGCCATAATTAAGAATTGTGAATTATGAATTAACGT
>CANFFA010000051.1 GCA_947445425.1 Paludibacteraceae bacterium | reverse complement strand
CAGAAGCATAAACATATCCAGCTAAACAGCGGGCTGATTGCTGCTCAATAAGTTGCTTTAAATAAATGTGTTTGCCAATTAATTCATTGCTTGCTGAGAGATTAAAAATCAAGTCGGCACCATGAAGTGCATGTTGTGTGCTGGGTGGAAGGGGTACCCAAAGATCTTCACACAATTCGATGGCAAAAGAGAAATTTCCAGCAGAAAAAAGAAGGTCCGTCCCAAATGGAAATTGTTCATTTGCAAAGTGAACAGATTTTGAACTTAAGTTTGAGGCAGAAGTAAACCAACGTTTTTCATAAAACTCATTTTGATTGGGTAAATTCGTTTTAGGAACTGCACCCAATATCTTTCCACTTTGCAAGACAACAGCAGCATTAAACAGCTGATTATTACAACGAATAGGCGTACCCACAATTAGAACCACTGTAGTATTGAAAGTCAGCAACATCAAATCCGTCAAAGCCTTTTCAGCATCGAGCAGCAATTGCTGTTGCAAAAATAGATCAGCACAGGTATAGGCAGTGATTGACAATTCTGGAAAACAAAGCACTTGTACCTTTTCAAGTTCGGCTTTGTGAACCAATTCCACTATTTTAGAGATATTAAAGGCGCAATCCGCAACCCTTAGTTCGGGAATAGCTGCGGCAACCCGTACAAAACCATTATTCATCAGAAAGTGATTAGTGTTTAGTGATTAGTGATTAGTGATTAGTGATGAATGTTTAGTGATTAATGATGCACACTATTTATCATTAAACGTTTATCACTAAAAATTAAACCTTAATCATTTTTCAAAGAAATAGCCTTTTCTTCCATGTCACTTAGATAGATATCAAGCGATTGGGCTGATATTCTAATTTCCCAGACCGAAAGACAAAGTGATATAATTAGCAATGTAAGTGCCAATCCAAATACAAAAAGAGAAAGCGTATGCAATCCAATGTAAATCAGCAACATGGTTACAACACAAAGCAATAAACTGGCTACTCCAAACATCTGCATATTGATTGTTATGTTCAAGCGTTTACGAAGATTTAGGATTTGAGCATGGGTTAGTGCTGAATGATCTTCCAGATAACGATCTTTCAAGTTACGCACCAATTGAGCATAGGACAAAAAACGATTGGTAAAGGCCAATAAAATAAGTGATATTGCAGAAAATAAAAAGGTCGGCGTTATCAAAGTAAGTTCTACCATCTTAATGATTAATGATCTAATAATAAATAAATACGTTTCAAGTGATCGATATACATTAAATTAGAGTATTCAACACAATTAAAACATTAAAAAAGAAGAATTGGATTATTGATCACAATGGAAAATAAAGTCCCAATTGAAACATAAGGGCGAAATTATTATCAGGACGAGTATTAGCAGGACCT
The DNA here is from genome assembly GCA_947445425.1 of Paludibacteraceae bacterium. Lineage (GTDB taxonomy): Bacteria > Bacteroidota > Bacteroidia > Bacteroidales > Paludibacteraceae > Paludibacter. The sequence continues at coordinate 9,140 of CANFFA010000051.1, read as the reverse complement.
TTATCAAGGATATAAGCGTAGCCAATTCCCGTTTGAAAAATACCCTTAAATCGATATACAAACATAGGACCTAGGTAAGTAGCGACATGATTAGACGCTCTACCTTGTTGCCAGTATTGTAGAGAGCAGAAAGGCGAGTTTAGATCTGGACTCAAATGATAATTGAGAGCTCCTCCAAAAGAAGCAATTCCCACACCGAGTTGACAGCTGATACGGGGAAGTATTAATGCTTCCAAATCAGCTCCGAACAATCCGCCACCACCCATCATGATCCCAGTATTTATAGACACTTTTGAAGGGGGTATTAGGGTTGATTCTTGGGCTATAATGTTTACCGATATAAAAGTCAGCAGCAAACAGAAAGCTACTCCTTTCAAGGAATAGCTTTCAAAAGGTATTAAGAGCTTACACACAATGTGGTTCTTCAATAATCGGAATTCTGACTAATTCGGCCATCTGCCTACCCAACTCTAAACAAGCATTATAAGCATCAGCTTTCACACCTTGTTTTTCCGTAACTGAAATATCCAGTGTTTTCCATTTCATTTTCTCACCAAAACCAACTAATCTCTTCAATGAATTATCGGCCCAGGTATAAGATCCAAAATGACCATACGCCCTGTTTCTAACGCCACGCAACTCAATTTTATGCAATAAAGATTCAACATCGGGAACCAATTCATTACAATAAGTAGGACTTCCAATGATTAAACCTCTGTATTTGAAAATATCACGAAGAATAAACGAAGCATCACTGGTGGCCACATTGTGAACAATAACTTTGGTTATTCCAGCTTCAGATAATCCCTGAGCAACTGTTTCAGCCATCAGCTCTGTATTTCCATACATTGAACCATAGACTATAACAACCCCTTCCCTACCTTCAAAACGACTCAATCGATCATAATAGTCAACCACAGCTGGAACGTGCTCAGTCCATATAGGACCATGGGTACTACAGATTACATTAATTTCTAAATTCTTCAGTTTAGCCAATGCCTTTTGAACAGGATTTCCATATTTCCCAACGATATTGGCATAATACCGTGCCAACTCATTCCAATATCTGTTCATATTCATATTTACATCTAAAACAGCTCCATCCAAAGTCCCGAAACCACCGAAAGCATCACCTGAAAATAGGACTTTGTCAGTTTCATCAAAAGTCATCATTGTTTCTGGCCAATGTACCATAGGTGTCAAATAAAATTGTAAAACATGCACTCCTAAATGCAATTTTTCACCATCTTTTATCTCCAAGGTATTTCCACTGATACCATAAAATCCCTCTACCATACTCAAAGTCTTGTTGTTTCCAACAATTACGATTTCTGGGAAGTATTGACGAATCAATCGAATAGAACCTGAATGATCAGGTTCCATGTGATTAATAATCAAGTAATCGAGTTTTCTACCTTTTAATTGAGATTGAATTTTCCCAATAAACACATCACCAAAAGCCACATCGACCGTATCGACCAAAGCTGTCTTCTCATCCATTATCAGATAAGCATTGTAAGACACCCCTTTAGGAAGGGGAATCGAATTCTCAAATTTAAATTTATTACGATCGTTCACACCGACGTAATAAATATCATTTGCTACTAATTGATTCTTAAACATATAATTTATTGGGTTCTATTCGCTATGAAGAGCGAGTGTTTATCGAAACTTGGTGGTCAGAAGAAAAAAAAATAATGATCAATATTGATTACATCTAAACGTATTTAGAACAATGTTTGTTTTGACTACAAAGATAAAGCTTTTTAATAAAAAATCTAGTAGAAAAACGAAAGAGAAATACTTCAGCCCTAGAAGTAAAAAGGGCTCATCAATGAATACTGATGAGCCCTTTTCTTTATTATTTTATCTTTCCGCGTATTGTTTTTGATAATAGTTCTGATACGCACCATTTGTAATATTATCCATCCAAGTTTGGTTGGCCAAATACCAATCTACCGTTTTTTCAAGACCTTCTTCAAACTGAAGCGAAGGGGTCCAACCCAATTCGCGTTGTAATTTTGAAGAGTCGATAGCATAACGTAAATCATGACCGGCACGATCTTTTACATAAGTTATTAGTTTAGCTGATTCTCCAGCCTCACGTCCAAGTTTTTGATCCATTATTTCGCATAATTTATGAATCAAATCTATATTGGTCCACTCATTATTTCCACCAATATTGTAAGTTTCACCTGCAACACCAGTATGGAAAATAGTATCAATAGCACGGGCGTGGTCATTCACCCACAACCAATCACGTACATTTTCACCCTTTCCGTAAATTGGAATTGGACGATTGTTCTTAATATTATTAATAGAAAGTGGAATTAATTTTTCAGGAAAATGATTGGCACCATAATTATTGGAACAGTTAGAAACCACTACTGGTAAGCCATAGGTATGATGAAATGCCCGCACAAAATGATCTGAACTAGCTTTAGAAGCAGAATAAGGACTACGTGGGTCGTAAGAAGTTTCTTCGGTAAATAAACCTTCCTCTCCCAATGAACCATACACCTCATCTGTCGAAATATGATAAAAACGTTTACCTTCCATATTACCTTTCCAAGATTCTTTGGCAGCATTTAACAAATTGGCTGTTCCAAAAACATTGGTACGAATGAATGCAAAAGGATCAGTAATGGAACGATCTACATGAGATTCGGCTGCTAAATGCACAACACCATCGAAAGCGTATTCAGCAAACAATGAATCAATAAACTGAGCATCAGTAATATCACCTTTTACAAAAGTGTAATTAGGAGCATTTACTACATCCAATAGATTTTCTAGATTACCCGCATAAGTCAAAGCATCAAGATTTACAATTTGGTAATCTGGATATTTTGTAACGAATAAGCGAACTACATGTGAGCCAATAAAACCAGCTCCACCGGTAATAAGAATTGTTTTATTCATATTTCATTTTATTATTAATTTAAAAATCACAATTTAAAAACACACTCTATTTATAAGTGAATTAAACTAAAAAAAAGAGCATAAAAAGTCAAATCATTTATATTGAATGAAATGAGATACAAAGATACAAGCTTTTTTTAGGCCTAACAAGTTGTTAATAACTTTTAGGTGAAAAAGCTGCAATTTTGGTCTCAATTGAGTTACTTTTGCAGTGTGAATACAATATATCAACCTATAGAAAAGCTATTGGCGCAACACGAATATGTGGTTGTGCCAAATCTTGGTGGCTTTGTGGTACAGAAACAATCAGCTGAAATAACAGAGAATTGTATCAAAGCTCCCTTTTCAACCATTGCGTTCAATCCATTGATGCAACATTCGGATGGATTATTAGCCATTGAAATAGCACGGTCACAATCCATAAGCTACAGATCTGCCATGGAAGTAATCGAAAAAGAAATCCTTCGCATTAAGTTTAAGCTTGACATGTCAGGTTCAATTCAATTTGGGAATCTTGGATTATTAAGTCAAAATAGATTGGGTCAGCTCTTGTTTACACCTACAGAGAAAGCCGACTTCTTACCCTCTAATCTAGGGTTAGCAAATCTTTACCTTTCAGCCAGAAAGAACAATTACAATGAAGCTAGCCAAACCATAAGATTTACGCTACCCTCTACTAAAACGGTAAAATATGCAGTTGCTGCAGTACTTTTATTAGGATTGCTATTGATTTCCCCACAAGTAAATGATGTACGCCTGTCAAATCAAGCCAATTTAGTATCTATTCTCAACACCGTACCCATTCATAAAACAATAAAAATTGAGAACAAAGTTGAGGTAAATAAAATTGAAATACAAGACAGCTTAACGGAAACTCCAAATACTACCGAGACATCTGAAATGTTCCATGTAGTGGTAGCAAGTTGGGAGTCAGCTGAAACAGCAAGCAAGTACTGTCAAGAATTAAATGCTGCGTCTTATACACAAGCGCATGTTGTATCCCCTATAAAGAAGAACCACGTAGCCATTCAATCATTTACCAACAAAGTAGAAGCTGTTGTATTTATGAAAGAATTAAAGAAAGCGAACCGTAAATTTGGATCAGCCTGGGTACTTTGCCAATCGGCAAGAAATTAATAATTAATTCGATAGCAAAATTTGAAATTAAAATAGTATCTTTGCAGTCGCTTTTCGAGAAAAAGCACCAGGTATAATCATTTAATAAAAACAAAATGCCCGTAAAAATTAGATTACAACGTCATGGTCGTAAGGGATACGCTTACTACCACATCGTTATCGCTGACAGTAGAGCACCACGTGATGGTAAATTTATCGAACGTATTGGATCTTACAATCCAAACACAAATCCTGCAACTATCAATTTGAAATTCGAAAGAGCTTTGTATTGGATGCAAACAGGTGCACAACCTACAGACACCACTCGCAACATACTTTCAGCAGAAGGTGTATTGATGAAAAAACACTTACTTGAAGGAGCTCAAAAAGGTGCTTTTGATGTAACTGAAGCTGACAAACGCTTTGCAACATGGAAAGCAGCAAAAGAGTCAACTGTTGTAAAAACAAAAGATCAATTAGCTGCTGATAAACAAGCTGCTGCAAAACTTCGTTTAGCTGCAGAAGCAGAAGTAAACAAAGCAAAAGCTGCAGAAGTAGCAAAAAAGAAAGCAGATGCAATTGCTGCAACTATTGAAGCAGTAGTGGAAGAAACTCCTGCAGAAGAAGAAGCTACAGAAGAAGTTGCTGAAGCATAATCTACAATAAGAATACTATTTAAAACCCGAAAGCAATTTCGGGTTTTTTTTTCACTATATAATATGAATAAATATCAAAACGAAATATAAAAAATGACGAAAACAGTAAATATAGCACTACAGGTGCTGCCGACTTCTTCTACGATTCACCCTTACACACTAGTAGACAAAGCCATAGAAGTAATCGCAGCATCAGGATTAAAGTATACGGTCTGCCCTTTCGAGACTGTGATGGAAGGAAGTTATGATCAAATCATGGCAGTTATACAAAAAGCACAAGAGGCTTGTTATGCTGCAGGAGCAGAAAGCATGATGACCTATATAAAAATTCAAAGCTCTAAAAATGATGTGAGCATTGCTGACAAGATGGCGAAATACGAAAAATAATTGACTTATGCTAAATGCTTCCATCGTACTATATAAGCATTCTGTGACTGAAATAGCACTTTTGGTAGAGACCTTACTTCAATCTGGTGTAGTGAAGCAAGTCTATTTGATAGACAATTCACCGAAAGAAGATAAAGGCTTTCAAAGTCAGGGAATCAACTATATTTTTAACAATAAAAATTTGGGCTATGGTGCGGCCCATAATATTGCGATTCGTCAAACGATTCAACAACATTGCCCCTATCACTTGGTCGTGAATCCAGACATTGCTTTTGAAGCTACTATATTGGAAAAACTAGTGCAATTTATGGAGATCCATTCGGAAATTGGATCGGCAATGCCTAAAGTACTTTATCCAGATGGTAAAGTTCAATATCTGTGTAAGCTCATCCCCTCCCCTTTCGACTTAGTATTTAGACGTTTCCTACCCAATTCGTGGACAAGGAAAAGAATGGAACAATTTGAACTTCGGGCTTCTGGATACAATCGCATCATGGATGTACCCTATCTTTCGGGTTGCTTTATGTTTTTACGAACCAAAGCCTTAGAGGAAGTAGGTCTATTTGATGAAAGATTTTTTATGTATCCAGAAGATATAGATTTGACAAGACGTATTCACAGTAAGTACCGAACGGTTTTTAATCCAGAAGTACAAGTAATACACAACCATGAACAAGGATCTTATAAGAGTGGAAGCTTGTTGTACATTCATATTTCAAATATGATGAAATACTTTAACAAATGGGGATGGATATTTGATAACGAAAGAAGGAATGTGAATAGAGAGACATTGAGCAAAATATTTAAATAAAAAAAAGGTAGTGTAAATCATCATAAGCTTAACATCATGAATTTTAATCTACTTCAAATTACGAGTGCCTCAATGGTACTGTTTGCCATTATTGATATTTTAGGAGCAGTACCTATCATTCTGAATATAAAGAGTAAAGGACAGGAAGTGAATGCATTAAGAGCAAGTGCAGTAGCATTACTTATTCTAATATCATTTTTATTTACGGGCGAAGGGGTACTAAGGCTTTTCAGTGTTGACATTCAATCCTTTGCAGTAGCTGGCGCACTGATTATCTTTATATTTTCTTTAGAGATGATATTAGATGTGGAAATTTTTAGGAATAAGGGACCCGAAGGCACCACTAGCATTATTCCGATTGCCTTTCCACTGATTGCAGGTCCGGGATCATTCACCACCTTATTATCATTAAGAGCTGAGTACGCAGCCGAAAACATCATCACAGCCTTAATTTTGAATTTAATCTTTGTGTACTTTGTTCTCAAATCAACCTCCAGAGTGGAAAAGTTCATGGGAGTAGGAGGCATCTATATAATTCGAAAAGTATTTGGGATCATTCTACTGGCAATAGCAGTTAAATTATTTACCAGCAACATTAGATCATTACTTTAAAAAAAGTGGTCTATGGTGAAATTGACCATAGACCACTTTTTTAATATTCGAACCGTCCAAATTCACTTTCAATCAGCAACTCTTTTTTATCAGAGGATTCACAATATCCAACAATTTGGGCATCAATACCAAATGATTTTGAGATTTCAATGACTTGGGCAGCATTTTCAGCAGGTAAATAAACCTCCAATCGATGACCCATATTGAACACTTTGTACATCTCTTTCCAATCCGTACCAGATTCTTTTTGAATTAACTTAAACAAAGGTGGAACCGGGAACATATTATTCTTCACCACTTTTAATTTATCAACAAAGTGAAGAATTTTGGTCTGCGCACCACCAGAGCAGTGCACCATACCATGTATTTGTGGTCTCAACTCTTGCAATAACTTTTTCACAACAGGTGCATAGGTTCTAGTAGGAGAAAGCACGAGCTTACCAGCATCTATCCCAACTCCCTCTATCTGATCTGTCAAATTACAAGAACCTGAATAAGCCAAATCTTGAGGAATTTCCACATTGTAACTTTCAGGATATTTCACCGCTAAATAGTTGGCAAAAACATCGTGACGTGCGGAAGTTAAACCATTGCTACCCATGCCGCCATTGTATTCTTTTTCATAAGTAGCTTGTCCACAAGAAGAAAGACCCACAATTACATCTCCAGCTTTGATATTGGCATTATCAATCACTTCATCCCTACGCATACGACAAGTAACAGTACTGTCTACAATAATAGTACGTACAATATCGCCAACATCAGCAGTTTCGCCCCCGGTTGGATAAATACTTACCCCCATTTCACGCAATTCTTCCACAATTTCGTTCGTACCGTTAATGATAGCAGAAATCACTTCGCCAGGAATGCGGTTTTTATTACGACCAATTGTACACGAAAGCAAGATATTATCGGTAGCACCTACACAAAGAAGGTCATCAATATTCATGATTAAAGCATCCTGCGCTATGCCTTTCCAAACAGAGATATCACCAGTTTCACGCCAATAGACGTAGGCCAATGATGATTTGGTACCAGCACCATCAGCATGCATGATGTTACAGTACTCAGGATCATTGCCCAAAAAATCAGGAATTATTTTACAAAAAGCCTGCGGATAAAGACCTTTATCAATATTTTTGATGGCATTGTGCACATCTTCTTTTGAGGCAGAGACACCTCTTAAATTATAACGTTGATCGCTCATGAATAGTGGTCAGTGTTTAACGATTAGCAATTAATGTTAAACGTTTAGTGTTAAATATATAGATGTTTGTTTTCAATTTGATAACTACAATTCAAAGCCTATCTTTCTGCAAGCTTAATCAGTTCAGATATTTTTGAATTGAACTCATCATCTTTTAGAAGCTGCTCCAAGCTCAGGTGCATACGGTAACACCAAAAATTATTGGGATTACTCGGAACATTGATGCGTTCTGCCATAGGATCTTGTAGGCGTAAATCAGTATCCAAGGCCATCCAATCTTGCCAAGGTAATACGACCCACTGGGCATTTGAATGTAAGTGTTGTTCTATAATTTGCTGGATAATAGATGGATCACACGAACTCGGCGCATCTCCTTCCAATCCCAAAATTTGATTATAATAGCGTTGTGTTGAGTTAATATCTTCTTCCCACCAAGCCCTTAGCGGACTCAAATCGTGCGAAGAGGTGGTGCAAACAGACAAATAGGGTGCATCGAATGGCAAACCAAATTCTACATTTTCCTTTTTGGGCATGCGTTGAATTTCCAAACTAAGTATATCCAAGGCCTCCATCACATCAGGAACCGAATGAGGCACCATACCTAAATCTTCTCCACACACTAACATATTAGTAGCGGAAATAAGAACGGGTAATTTCTTTAATGCCTGCTCTTTCCAAAACACATCATGACGGTAATAAAAGAAATCCACGTAAATCTCCTTCAGTATTTTGCGTGTTGTTTCTGGCAAATCGAGATATGTAGCCGAACGTTCCATGGAGATGCGGGGGTGGAACTTTCCCGGTTCATGAAGATCGGGCAAAAACAATACCTCACAAAGCAAATTATATAAACCATCTCGAATGGCTGCTTGTCTTGCATCCATCATTACACCACAAAAATACTGCTCTATTTTACGTTGCGTATCATAATGGGACTTAAATTTAAACCTTCCACGGCCATCAACCAATAAAAATTCGTTTATCACCTGGTCAGCTTGTTCACCAAAAAGATCAACAAGCATTTTATCAGTAATATGGGGTTTTAAGAAACGTTGCTCCTCCCATTTGAGACCTTTTTTCAACAAATCGGCAGGTGACAAAGGCAAGGCTGGATTAAAACTACCTAATAATCCCCAAACAGCATCCTTTGGAATTTCCCAAATCCTAAAAAACCCAAGAATATGATCGATACGGTATGCGTCAAAATACTCAGCTAATTTTTGAAAACGTTTTCTCCACCATTGATAGCCACCTTTTTCCATCAACTCCCAATTATAGGTTGGGAACCCCCAGTTCTGGCCTGTTATTGAAAAATCATCAGGTGGTGCCCCAGCTTGCACTTGGATGTTAAATAAATTTGGATGCATCCAAGCATCAACACTTAAAGGACTTACTCCTATGGGTATATCGCCCTTAATAACTATTCCAT
>CANFFA010000050.1 GCA_947445425.1 Paludibacteraceae bacterium | reverse complement strand
GCATGACCCGCTTCGTGATAGGCTATTGATTTCTTTTCAGCAAGTGTTGTTATTTTTGTTTTCTTTTCCAATCCCCCCACAATTCTATCCACTGCATCTAGAAAATCTTGTTTGTCAACAAAAGTTTTATTTTTGCGTGCTGCAATTAAGGCTGCCTCATTACATACATTTGCAATATCAGCGCCAGAAAATCCAGGTGTTTGTCTTGAAAGGAAGTTTACATCTACCGATTCATTTATTTTGATTGGTCGTAGATGTACGTTGAAAATTTGTTTACGTTCATGAACATCAGGTAAATCTACATGTATCTGACGATCAAAGCGACCAGCTCTCAATAATGCTTTGTCCAAAATGTCCGCACGGTTGGTAGCTGCCAATATGATAACGCCACTGTTGGTGCCAAAACCATCCATTTCTGTAAGTAATTGGTTTAGTGTATTCTCACGTTCGTCATTGCTGCCCATGTTGGCATTTTTGCCACGCGCACGACCGACAGCATCAATCTCATCAATAAAAATAATACAAGGTGATTTTTCTTTGGCTTGACGGAATAAATCTCTTACCCTTGAAGCGCCAACACCAACGAACATTTCAACAAAATCAGATCCTGACATGGAGAAGAATGGAACGTCCGCTTCACCTGCCACTGCTTTGGCCAATAAAGTTTTACCTGTTCCTGGAGGGCCTACTAATAATGCACCTTTCGGTATTTTACCACCTAACTCTGTATATTTAGATGGATTTTTAAGGAATGAAACAATTTCTTCAATTTCTTGTTTGGCTTCTGCCAATCCAGCTACGTCTTTGAATGTGACTTTGTTAGTGGTGTCGCCTTTGTCGAAAAGTTGCGCTTTTGATTTGCCGACATTGAAAATACCACCACCGCCACCGCCGCCCATTTGGCCAGACATGCGACGATTCATAAATATAAAAAACAAAATAAGGAGTAGGAAGGGGAGGATGCTGTATAAAAATACATCCATATAATTACGTCCTTCTTTATAGTCTATTCCACCAGTAAATCCATATTTGTCTTCAGCAGTTTGAATAAATCTGGAGAACTCTTCAGAGGGTACGCTGATGACAATAGTACGGTCTTTTGCGTATACTTTGTATTTTTCGCCAAACACTTTTTTCAAAACTAAAGTGTCTTTTGCTGCCAATGAATCTTTAAGTTCCTTTGTTTTTGAACTTAATGTTGCAAAATCTTTTCCAAAGATTTTTTTTAATTTCACAGTGTCCTCTTCTGCTGTAGCGTAATCTACAACCTTGGCTTCAATTTTATTCGTTGATGTGTAAACATCTACCTTTTCAATTACTCCTAATTTTACAAATTCTTTAAAAGCAGAGAAGGTAATTTCTTTGCTTTGAACATTTTCATTGAAATAATAAGACCCCAACAGAATGGAAATTATGATTCCATAAATCCATGTGATATTGAATTTTGGGAACTTACCCATTGGTTTATTCGTTTTTTGTGTTGGCTTTTTGTTTTCCATTCTTAGTCTCTAATTTTTTATCTCTATTTTTATTGATTGTTCTCTTTAAACAAAAAATAAATATGATAGTTTATTGATCAATGAATTAAATAAGAAAATGTTAATTTTATTTGTGTCTAAAACTTCTTATTTTGTTTAAATTCAGTTGTATAGATTAATTAAAGGATGTCTTCAATTTTAATCAATTCTGCATTTGCCCATAAATGTTCAATGTCATAATACTCTCTAATTTGACGTTGAAATACATGAACAATGATTTGTCCATAATCCATGGCAATCCATTCACAGTTTTCAAAACCATCTGTTGCATATGGTTTTACTTTGATTTGTTCGCGTACGTGGTCTTTGATGGAGTTGGCAATGGAGTTAACATGTACACTTGAATCACCTTCGCAGATTACAAAATAGCAGCAAGGCGACTCTTGTAATTTATTCAAATTTACCACAACAATGCCTTTTCCTTTACGTTCTTGAATTCCTTCTACAATTTTATCTACAATTTGTTCGTTTTCCATTGTCCTTCTTTCCTGTTTATATTTTTTCTAAATTTAGTGCAAAGATACTGTTAAATGACCAAAAAAGAAAATGTTATTCTGTTGTTTGTTTTATAATGTTCATTAAATTAGATGTATTGATTGTTTTTTAACCTAAAAAATCTAGCTTTGAATGGTATTACTGTTTTCAATTCGAGCAATAGTATTTCACACCATAACTTTAAGCTATAAAAAAAGACCTCATTCTAATGAGGTCTTTTCATTTTTGATGGAATATATTGTCGTATTGATTCTTATTTTCTATTTCCCAATAGTCTTAATAAAAATAGGAATAGATTGATAAAGTCAAGATAGAGCGTTAATGAGCCCAAAAGCGCAATTTTTTGTCCCTCTTCATTGTCTTGATGATTTTCCAATAAAGCCTTAATTTTTTGTGTGTCATATGCTGTTAATCCAATAAATATCAACACACCAACACAAGAAATGATGAATTCAAACATGCTGCTGGCCAAGAAAATATTCACCACTGAAGCGATGATCAATCCTACTACGGCCATTAATAAAATCCCACCCCATGAAGTTAAATCTTTTTTAGTGGTATAACCATACAAACTCATTACCCCAAATGTCATCGCTGTGATTAGGAACGTTGAGCTGATGGATGCTTGCGTATAGACCACAAAAATGGCCGACATGGTTACTCCCATTAGGATGGAATAGGCTGCAAATAAGATAGTTGCTGTTAGTAAAGTTAATGCCTGGATACGTGAAGACAAATACCAAACGATACCCACTTGCGCAATGATAAGGCCATAAAAGCTTAGTTTGCTAGAGAATATCATTCCCAAAAGTTGTTCTGAAGTAGATACCCTATAGGCTACTCCGGCGGTAATGAGCAAAGCGGCAAACATCCAGGTGTAAACTTTGCGAATCAATTGTGCTTGTTGTGCACTTGCTTTTTCTATTACAAAAGAGTTCATAATTAAAAAATTAAAAAATATCGCCTACGTTTTATGGGTTTCGGCATTCCCAATACTGTTTAATGATGAATGATTAATGTTAAACGTTTAGTGATAAATGTCTAACAATTGTGTAAATGTTTCTGTTCACGAAGTATTATCATTAAACGTTAATCATTCATCATTATCTTCTGTGTCAATATCATAAACAGATAATTGTCGGCTAAAGATTTCGTCGAGTGAAATTTGAAATGTTTCTGTATGTGCTACGCCTGGAATCACCGTTAATTTATCAAGAATAATGTGTAGAAGGTGTCGATTGTCTTTGGCATAAATTTTTACAAACATGGCATATTTACCGGTTGCATAATGACATTCAACCAGTTCAGGAATTGCCTTTAGCTGTTCAACGACATCACTAAAAAGTTTTATATCATTCAGTACCACGCCAACAAATGCGCAAGTTTGAAAACCTACCTTGTAATTGTCAATGACAAATTCAGAGCCTTTAATGATACCAGCAGTTCTTAATTTTTGAATGCGTTGGTGAATGGCTGCACCTGAGACATTACACTCCCTTGCCACTTCCAAAAAAGGAATTCGTGCGTCTTGAGAAATGAGTTGAAGGATCTTTTTGTCTAATTTGTCGATTATTGCGGCCATTTGTTTGTTTTAATTCCAGCATTCAAATTGTATGCAAATATATTTATAATTTTTGAAATTTAGATGGTACAATAATTTGACTATTTTATAATTTAATCTATTTTGTTGCGTGAATTAGTTTTTAATTTGTTGAATGTCATTCTTTTGTGTCAATTTCGTATTGGATTTACCTTTAGGTAATTTAATTCCGTTAACGTGAATTAAAAATGCAACTCGATTTGATTTGCATTTTTAAATTTGAAGCCATTTTTAATTTTATATGTCATTTAAATTCACTCCAAGAAGTTTCACGGATATGTTATTTAGTTCTTCAAAATCCCCTTTAAAATGCATGGTGGTATGGGTATGCAGCAATGATTCTCCAGGTTTTAAATTAGCAGCTGCGGAGGAAGTTTCAATTTCGTAAAACGGTCCCATAATACTACCATCTTCAAGAGGTCCGTCATTGTATGAATTGATCACATTCCCTTTAAAGGGTTCCTCTTGATACTCCCACATAGAATTGACAAAGACATCATTCGGCTGATTGTAAAAACTAAACGTTACTATTGTTAATGTTTCATTTTCAGCATCATAAGCACCTGCGATTGGAATAGTCACCTCTGGAGGTGTTCCAATCTTTCCACGTTTTCCACCATCACCTTTAAATAAAAGTGCAGTGTCCGTTACTTTTAATCGGTCAGCATCAATTTTACCAAAATAACTGTCATTGATTTTTGCTATATATGACTTTTTGTAAGGTATGATTACCGTATTTTTGTCTGAGGGGATGAATTGCCCTAATATCCAGATGGATAACATTCCAGTATTTTGATTCCATTCAAAATCTCCTGTGTTGGTCAATACATTTTTAGATGTAAATACAACAGAATCTAAAGTTTTTGGTAATTTGAGACCAAATTGCGTTTCTAGGCCAGCATTATCCAATAGTGTAACTGTTCTATCTAACTTACAATTTAGTTTCACACCAGAGTAGTTAACTAGCTCTGCCGATTTTGTAAAGTTGACTGAATGTTTACTCGCAGTATTCAATTCCCATTTTTCAGTATCAATCAATGCCGGTGCTTGCCAATCCTTAAAATCAAAATCAGTGCCCGAGCTTCCTTCAAAAAAGATGGAATATTGTCCACCTTCAGGACCCAACCAAAAACGATCTTCACCGCCAAAATTATTACAATGCGGTAGGAATTTTCCGGAAGCAATTAAATCATAGTTGAGCCAACCGAAGCTGTAACCATCTTCACCATTGGCAGTACTGGTCAAAACACGTCCCTGTAAATCTGGGCTTACCAACAATCTTTTATCACCGCTTGACAATTCTACTATTTGAAAGTGTTGTTGTAGAAATTGTTTGTCGTTTTTATAATTTTTATTTTCCATTATTTAATTGAATAATAATTTAGTCTCTAATTTTATACCCCTTCCAACCATAATACGCACAAAACATAAAGCTTACAAAGGGAATAATATAAGCCACTTTATAGTAAATAGGGTTGAGGTGCATGATGTATGCGGTTACTTGTGGTAAGAAGGCGTTGCCGATAATGGCCATAACCAAAAATGCAGATCCAACTTTAGTATTAGAACCTAAATCTTCCAATGCTAATGAAAACTGAGTTGGGTAAATGATGGACATAAAGAATGAGATGGCTAACATGGCATAAAGTCCTATCAATCCTCCATAAATCATTATTACTCCACACAAAGCAACATTAATAAGGGAGTATAACAGCAACATATTTTGAGGTTTAAACTTCACCATTAAAAGTGTGCCAATCCAGCGACCGATAAAGAAGGTTAGCATGTATAATCCAAAAAATGTTGTTGCTTTTGTTTCATCCAATCCAGCGTAAGTACAGCAATATACTAAAAAAAGACTGTTGATAGAAGTCTGTCCACCATTGTAAAAGAATTGTGCTATAACGCCCCAACGGAAATGTCTACGCTTTAGGACTTCAAAATCGAATAATTTGTTTTTTACAACTACACCTTCTTCCACATTACCTTCTTTAATTTTTGGTAAGTGGGCAATAATAAAAACAATTGCAATGACAATTAATACCGATGCAAGAATTAAATAGGGTGGTTTTATTGCGTCAGTTTCAAATTTAATATAGCCTGCCCATCCGCCAGGATAATCAGAAGGAATTGTAGCTCGTGAATAATTCTGACCACTTAGGACTAATTTGCTCAAGAACATCGCTGAAACAAATGCACCAAGCCCGTTGAATGACTGTGCCAAATTAAGTCGACGGGTAGCTGTAGTAGGGTCACCCAATGCCTTTACATAAGGATTGGCTGCAGTTTCAAGAAAGCAGAATCCTGTGGCTATGATAAAGAATATCACCAGATAGGCCCAATAGGATTGTAATGCAGCAGCCGGAAAAAACAACAATCCGCCAGTAGCTGCAATAAATAGTCCCAAAATGATTCCTGCTTTGTAACTATAGCGTTTCATAAACATAGCAACAGGAATGGGAAATAAGAAATAAGAAATAGGCCAGCCAGTAGGCAGTTTCTGTAAATGAGGCCTGAAAAGTGTTGAGCTCACAGGTTTTCATTAATTGACGAATCATGGTCGGCAATAGATTACTACTGATTGCCCATAAGAAAAATAAGCTGAATATCAGCGTTAAAGGGAGGGCGTAATTGTTTTTTATAGCTTTTGTTGTCATCTTGTGTTTTTTATAATATCGTTTATTCTTTGTAAAGAATTACTTTTTGATATAGAATTGAGTTCGGATAATAAGTAGATGCATACAATTATCCGAACTCAACATTTATATAGGGATGTTAAACAGCAATTACACCATCTAAATCCCATAAATCTTCCCATCCTTTGGCCGATTCCCACAAGAATACCTGCCCTTTGATCAAACGACAGTTTTTGTCAATTTTAGAAACAGCTTCCATTTCAGCTTCTGTCAATAAACCTTCGGTCACCCCTTTTAGATTGTTAAACATTTTGTCTGTTTTAACAGAAAATGGGATGGTAATTTGTCCACGTTGAACCGCCCATTTCAAGCAAACCACAGCTGGATGAACGTTCAAGCGCTCAGCAATCGCCACTACAATAGGATCTTCCATATCAACGGTGTCATCAGAAGTGCGGTCACGTTCTGGGCGACCAGGAGAACCAATTGGGCTGTAGCCAATTACTTCAACGCCATTGTCTTTCATGAATGTGTACAATTCTGTTTGTTGGAAATGAGGATGAATCTCCATTTCATTCAATACCGGTTTAATTTTACAATCCCTTAAAATCAATTTCATCTTAGCAATCGTAACATTCGAAGTACCAATGTTTTTTACCAAACCGCTCTCCACCAAGCTCTCCATTTGTCCCCATGTATTCATGAAATTTTCATGGATGTAAGGACCCGAATTGGGTTGACGGGCAGTAACATCACATTTAGGGGCATGATAGTTCGGGAAAGGCCAGTGTACTAGGTAAAGATCTAGATAATCAAGTTGAAGATCCGCTAGCGACTGTTTGCAAGATTCTACAACTGCATCATGTTTATCGTTCCAAACTTTGGAAGTAATCCATAGTTCTTCACGTTTTACGATGCCTTCTGCGAATACTTCTGCTAGGGCAGCGCCAATTTCTTTTTCATTGCAATATACTGAAGCACAGTCAATATGACGGTAACCCATTTTAATTGCTGTTTTAACTGCTTGTGCAATTGTTTCTGCACTATAATTATCAGAACCAAAAGTGCCCAGGCCAATGACAGGGATTTTGGCACCATTATAAAGTGTTCTGAAAGGAACGGAGGTTGGATTTATTGTTTGCATGTTGAATTAATTTGTAAAATTGAAAATTTGAAAAACTTACCACTAAGGCACTTAGAACACAAAGATACACTTAGAATATTATAGAAATATTCAGCTTCTAAAAAGAAGAACACTAAGGAAATAAAACATAAATGTTTTATTTTATGTACACTGTATTTGTGTATTACTAGTAATTTAATAAGATGTACTTTCCTTAGTGAAGCTATGTGTACTTAGTGCCTTAAGTGGTAAATCACTTGATTTCTTCGTCAAAAACCACCGCTACTTTACCACATTTTCCTTCAGCCATCAAAGCATAAGCTTCTGATACTTGATCAAGGGTGAAACGGTGCGTTACCAAATCTTCTGGGTGTATTCCCCAACGAACGATGCGTTCAACCAACTCTTCCATTTTCCAAATAGAGGTTACCCATGAACCGTAAATTGTTTTTTGATCGTGGATCATATCTGGACTAGGATTGAATTCTACGGTACCGCCTTCGCCGATGAATACCATTTTACCCCATTGACGGGTTGCACGTAAACACAATTGACGGGCTAAGGTATGACCTGAACAATCTACTGTTTTTTCGTATCCTTTTCCTTTGGTTAGTTCCATTACTTTTGCAAGAGTATCTGGTCCAGATACAAATACCTCATCAGCTAATCCCATTGATTTTGCAATCTCACAACGATCTGCCACTGTATCGACTCCAATTACTTTCTAGGCACCCATGGCTTTGGCCAACATACAAGCTGCTAATCCCACAGGACCTAAACCTGTAATTAAAACAGCGTCATTACCGCTGATTCCAATTTTTTCAAGTCCTTCGTAAACAGTTCCGAATCCGCATGCAATTTGAGCGCCATCTGTATAAGTTAGTTCGTCAGGAAGTAAAACGAGGTCTTTTTCGTCGGCAATGATGTATTCGCTCATCCCACCATCTCTTTGCCATCCGTAAGCCGCACGTGATTCGCTTGAACAAGAAATCATATAACCACGACGACAATCGTTACAGCAACCGCAACCTGAAATATGGTAAACTACTACTCTGTCACCAGTTTTGAATCGTTTCATTCCTGGACCGCAAGCAACTATTTGCCCTGCAGGTTCGTGTCCTGCTATTTTGTTTTGATATCCTTCCGGGCCTTTTCCTAGATGCTCGCGATAAATAGCACGAATATCGCTACCGCAAATGGTGGAAGACTTGGTTTTTAGTAGCACTTGTCCGTGGCCTGGGGTTGGGAACTCTACTTCTTTGATTAGGACTGTGCTATTGCCTGGCAAAAACGCACCTTTAGATTTTACTGACATGTTATTAGTGTTTAGTGTTTAATGTTTAATGATGAATGATGAGGGATTAATGTTTAATGTTAATGATTTGGGATTAATCATTAATCATTAAACATTAACTGTCTATTATTCACCACTGATCACTCCTTTTTTCAGAAGGATATTTCCATATTTTGCTGTTTCGCCGGTCATTACCACTGCGAATGCGGATTTGGCACGTTCGTAAAAATCAAATCGATCGATACGCTCTATTGGAGCGATTTTAGGATTGGTAATATGAATGCTTTTTAGGTAAGATTCTTCTACTTGAGGGTCAAGTGTGTCACCTTTTACTGCTGCCATCATTACCAAGGGTTGGGGCACATAAGCATCCAGTTCGAAAAGTTGTAAGATCGCTGCCAACAGTTCTGGAATGCGAAGTCCGTCGGCACGCAGCATTCTATTGTTGAACGATTCTCCTGGAAAATGAGCATCAGCAAGAATAATTTCGTCGCCATGACCCATGCGAGCCAGAACTGCTAAGAGTTCGGGACTTACAAGTGGTGAAATTCCTTTTAGCATAAGTTTAATTATTGTTTAAAAAATAAGTAATTTAATTCTTTTATTATGATTGTGAACAAACCTGCACACGTGTGTATGGTTGGTGAAAATAAAAGGGAATTAGCAAGATTCCCTATAAATTATTTGAGCATTTACCAGCTTCGTACAAGCTTCTCCAATTGGCATTTCCCTAGTAATCATCTTTTCAAGCAATTCAAAAGCTAGGTCTGCAATTTCATATTCCGATTGTGAAATCGTTGTGAGTTGCGGTTGCATGACGATTGTTCCCAAATGATTTCCAAAAACGATTAGTGCCAAATCTTCTGGTATCCGTAAATTAAACTCCCTAGCTTGCAGTGCTATTCCCATGGTCAGCAGCGTTGAAGAGGATATGATTGCATCTGGTTTTTCATTTGCATCCATCAGATTAATTAAGCATTGCTTACCCAGTTCAATCGTAAACTCCTCATCGAGCTCCATGTTCAGTTCGAAAGTATGTTTGTGTTTTACTAAAGCATTTGTATAGCCCCTAAGTCGATCATTAAAAACATTGATGTGTGTAGGACCAGTAAGGTGAGCAATCCGCTCATATCCCTTGTTGATCAAATACTCAGTAGCTTCAAAAGTGATCTCATAATTATTTACCAATACTTTTGGCGTCTGCATATCGTCACACATACGGTCAAAGAAAACCAATGGAATACCAAAAGTATTCAGCAGTTTAAAATGCTTGCTGTCGGTTGTGCGTGATGAAATAGAGGCAATTACCCCAGCATAATTCTGTTTAATAATGGTGTTGATAATGTCGACCTCTTGTGCAAAATCTTCATTGGATTGAAACACAGAAATAATATAGCCACTTTCATAAGCCGCATTGGTCAAATGGCTAATAATATCAGAGAAAAAAGTATGGTTAATATTGGGTACTATTAAGGCAACTGTATTGTTGGTCACGCCCCTTAATTGAACAGCATTCATATTCGTTTGATAGTCATGCTCTCTAGCGTACGCCAGTACCATATCCCGCGTACTCTCATTGACCCTAGGGTCATTTCTGAGCGCTCTTGAAACAGTTGAATGATGAACATTCAACTCTTTAGCAATATCTTTTATGGTGATTCTTTTCTGCATACTCTTTATGTACAAACGTGTGCAAATATACATCGTAAAATGGAAATTGATACCGCCAGGTTGTTGGAATTAAGTTTAATTCACATATTAAAAGTGGTAGCTGTACAGTTCATACTTTATTTGTAAAGGAGGGTGTGTGATTTTGTGTAGTAAGTGATATAATTAGGACATTTTAAAGATAATTAAATTTAAAGTAATTTTATGTTGCCTGTCTACAAGGAATAGGCAGAGACCAAAG
>CANFFA010000049.1 GCA_947445425.1 Paludibacteraceae bacterium | reverse complement strand
TTCAAAAAGTATCCATAGTTACCTTCCCAATTATGTTGGTATTAATTGCGATAGCAAAACCTTTTATTTTCGTATTATTGTCGGTCAAATGGATGGAGGCAGTCCTTTTTTTTCAACTACTTTGTTTTGCTTCTCTTTTTGCTCCCTTGTTTGTATTAAATATTAATGCATTAAATGCAAGAGGTGAATCAAAACTTACTTTTACTGTTGAAATAATAAAAAAAATACTGATCATCCTCTCTGTAGTTATTTGCTTTCAATTCGGCATCAACACCATGCTTTGGGGATATGTGTTTGCAAACTTTGCATCCTATCTCATTTCCATTTTATTTCTAAAGAACAACTTAAAACACTACATTAAACATCAGATTACTGATTTCATGGGTGCTGTTTTTATTGGTGTTTTCATAGCCATTTGTGATTTTAGTCTATCATTTATCATTAATAACAATTACTTATTATTAGCAACGCAAATGCTATTATCAATTGTGCTTTATATTGGGATCATAAAGCTATTTTACAATGAATTATACAATAAAAGTATAGGATTTATAAATAAAAAATTATTCGGAAGAACAGAATAAACCTCTCTCATTCTACATATCCACACCGAACAACAATAAAAAAAGACAAAAGACAAAAGAATAAAGACGCATTGTCTTAAATTCTATTGTCTTTTGTCTTTTT
Source organism: Paludibacteraceae bacterium (assembly GCA_947445425.1). Taxonomy (GTDB): domain Bacteria; phylum Bacteroidota; class Bacteroidia; order Bacteroidales; family Paludibacteraceae; genus Paludibacter. Next base: position 10,009 of record CANFFA010000049.1, on the reverse strand, counting down.
TGCTTTTATAATTAGATAAAATCGTTCACAAAGTCAAATTTCCACTCTCCATATCGTCACAAGCCTTCTCATAATCATCCGGCCTACCAATATCCAACCAATATCCATTATGAACCTTTACTGCAGCGGGTTGATTGAATTTAATTAGATCCAACATCAAGTGATCAAAACCGTATAATTGATTTTCGGGAATAAAGTCCAGTATTTTATGACTAGCCATATAAACCCCCATGCTTACATTGTAACGGGTAGTGGGCTTTTCGACAAAGTTTACAAGCTTATTATCACTTCCAACCTCTAATACACCATAGTCAACCTTTTGATCTCTTGAGTAAGCTGACACTGTAAATATATTTTTAGCAGCGATGTGCTCGTTATAAAACTGATCAAAATCAAGATCCGTCAAAACATCCCCATTCATAATTAGGAAGTTCTCTGGTAAATCTTTAATCAATTTTAACGGCCCCATGGTGCTCAGTGGCTTATCTTCCAAGGAATAATCGATATAAGTTCCCCATTTACTTCCATCTCCACAAAAGGCCTTTATAATTTCGGCCATATGATTAATAGTAATGGTAATGTGATCGAAACCACTTTGGGTTAACTTGCGGATAATGATTTCCAATATCGGCATATCGCCAACTGGCACCAAAGGCTTAGGTAGACTTATTGTATAAGGCTTTAAACGTGTTCCTTTACCTCCAGCCAGAATAACTGCTCTTTTAGACATTGTAAATATCGGATTTAAAATAGTTAAGGTTGTTGCTTATCCACGAAATGGTCTCGGCCAAACCACTTTCCAAAGTATAATTTGGTTTCCAAAGCGTATTGGCTTGTATTTTAGTATTGTTGCAAAACAAACGCTCTACTTCACTCTTGTCTGGACGAATACGTTGTTCATCTGAAATGATTTCCACCTTCTTTCCAATCAAATCAGCAATAAGTTGCACCAAATTACCAATAGTAATTTCCTCACTCATCCCGATATTGGTTATTTCACCGAAAAGTCCAACCGAGTTTGCAATTTCAAGGAAGCCATTGGCAGTATCTTTTACAAAGGTAAGGTCGCGAGTTGGTGTTAGATTTCCTAATTTCAAGGTAGTCTGTCCATTCAGGATTTGAGAAATAACAGTTGGGATAATTGCACGTGCCGATTGACGTGGACCATAGGTATTAAAAGGGCGAACGATTTTAACAGGCAAATCGAATGATTTGAAATAGCTAATTGATAATTGATCGGCACCAATTTTAGTTGCAGAATAAGGCGATTGACCCACCATAGGATGTAGTTCATCTATCGGTACATATTGTGCAGTACCGTAAGTCTCACTGGTAGAAGTTACCATAATCTTCTCTACCCCTTGTAAGCGTGCAGCTTGTAAAACATTATAAGTACCGTCAATATTCGTTTTAATATAGGCTTGAGGCGAAACATAAGAATATGGTATGCCAATCAGTGCTGCCAAATGAAATACAGTATCACAACCCACCATGGCAGCAGCTACTGAATCGTAATCACGAATATCACCAGTAATTATTTCTACTTTATCCCGTGCCGAACTACTGTCCAACCAACCCCATTTGTTCCAAGAATTATAATGAACAAACGCTTTTACAGAATACCCTTTTTCAACTAATAATTCCACAAGGTGCGAACCGATAAATCCACCTGCACCAGTAACTAATATATTTTTCATATGTAAATTAATGTGCTAATTAATAATATGCCAATGTGCCAATAAATCAATTCATACTTAAATGAAACTGATTAGCTAAAAACTCAAAAAATTTAATTCTTGACCATCCTCCTCAAGCCCTCTTGGATTGAGATTTTTGGTTTCCAATTCAATTCAGTCTCAATTTTAGTAATGTCTGCAACTGTATCCAGCACGTCATTGGGACGAATTTCATGCGTGCAAAGGTACTCAATTTTTGTTTCAAAAAGTCCTTGCACCATTTCTACAATTTCCTTAACTGAATGACTAATACCTGTACCTAAATTGTATTTCCGCAGCATTGAATCTTCTGATTTAATCTCAATTGAAGTCATTACTGCATCTATAATGTCTTCAACGTGAATATAATCACGTTTCGGCCTATCATCTTTTATGACAATTTTTCCAGCTTTTGCTTGTTGAATAATCGAAGGAACTAGAAAGTCTGGATTTTGACCACTACCATAAATATTAAAAGGTCTAAAAATGGTGATGGGTACCTTAAAATCTCTGTTGTAGCCTTCGCATAAACTTTCGCAAATCACTTTGGTTTGCGAATAAGGGTTGAATGCTTGTATCGGATGATTTTCGTCAATGGGCTGGTATTGTGGATGACCATACATATAAGAACTGAAGAAAATCAAACGTGCACCATTGATTCTACAAAGCTCCAACATATTTAAAGTACTTAAATAGTTCGTTTCATAGAATCTTTTGGGCTGTTCGTATGAAGCGGGAACAAAGGAGAGATTTGCCAAATGCACAATTACATCCACGTCATTGAACTTTTTAACTTGCTCCCAATCACAAATATCCGTTCCATTGGCAATGTCCGCCAACAACAATTCATGATCTGTTTGTTGCAATTTCTTTAGCAAATAACTGCCAATAAAACCAGAGTATCCGGTGATTAATATCTTCATAAAAGCTTTGGGATTTTGAGTTTCAAAGATACAATTTTATTTAATGTAAGAAAGTTAAAAGCCTATGTCGATACTCATTTTGCTTTTTCGATGCCGTCTTATTGAAATTGAGATTGTTATGATTGAATTAGAATGCGCTGAAAGCTTGTATTATGTTAAACATTTCTTTTGATTGGAAATCATTTCTTACTTTTGTAATCCTTTATATACAGGATGATATGATCATTTATTTATGATTTTACAATTAATATCTTTGCATTCACAAAGAAATTGCAAATTTACCACTAATAACTGATGATTATTAACCATATTCATTCTTCCAAAATTATACAGATGAATCCTAACAAAATACATATCATTTACATCAAACCGAATAATTCCTCTTTCATTCGTGGCGATCAACAGATATTGGAAAAAGAATTTAAAGTGTCCACCTTTTTATTAAATCAAAACAAGAGTAAAATTGCATTTGGATTTCGACTGTTTGGACTTTTATTTTATTTAGGAACCAATCTCTTTCGTCGAAATGTTGTTTTTGTATCCTGGTTTGCAGATTACCACACTGCCGTCATGGCTTTGGTTGGGAAATTAATTGGAAAGCAATCGATCATTTTTATCGGTGGTCAGGAAGCCATCTCATATCCAGAACTTAAAAAAGGGGTCTATAGGAAAAAGTTCCGAGGAGCGTGTGTGAAATTTGCATTGCGCAATACAAGTTTGGTTGTGGCAAATCACAAATCACTTTTGTATCATGAGAATTATTATTACAATGATAAAAATCCTCACATTGATGGTGTACAACATTATGTATCAGACTTCAGAACTCCTACAAAAATAATTTACAACGGAATAGACGCAAATTTATTTCCACGAGATTATTCCATACCCAAACAATCTAACTTAGTACTTACGGTGGGTACCATGAGTCATTTGGGCGATTTCACGAACAAAGGTTTCGACCTTTTCATTGAGGTTGCAGCCCGCAACAAGGAATTAGAATTTGTTTTGATTGGATTACATCCGTCCTATTTAGATTGGGTAGAAAAAAACTATCAGGTATCGCAAATTAAAAATTTACAAATCATCCCCTCCTTCTGTCCACAAGCTATATTGAATGATAAATACAACCGTGCGAAGGTTTTTGTCCAAGCTTCAATTACTGAAGGGATGCCCAATACCCTGAGCGAGTCGATGTTGTTGGAATGTATCCCGGTTGGTTCAAACGTGAACGGTATTCCTACTGCAATTGGTGATACTGGGGTAATTGTGGAGAGAAGAACAGTTGAAAATCTTGAAGAATGTATCCTTCAAGCATTAAAGCTAGATACAGGCTCAGAAGCACGTGAACGAGTATTAAAAGTATTTACAATAAGACTCAGAGAAGAAAAAATCATCAGGTTAATTCGTCAAATAGCGGACTAAACTTACATTCTTTGTTGAAAATAAAAAGCGACCACTTCGTAATTTGAAGTGGTCGCTTTTTTATTTATAGAATTTTTTACAATTAGTCTCTAAACTTAGCACTTAAGAATTCGCGATTCAAACGAGCAATGTGTGAAATAGAAACATTTTTAGGACATTCAGCTTCGCAAGCACCTGTATTGGTACAATTACCAAAACCCAATTCATCCATTTTAGCTACCATCACTTTTGCACGATGAGCAGCTTCAACTTTACCTTGCGGTAAAAGAGCTAATTGACTTACTTTTGCAGCTACAAACAACATGGCAGAACCATTTTTACAAGCAGCAGCACATGCACCGCAACCAATACAAGTTGCTGCATCCATTGCTTCATCCGCTATATCTTTACCAATAGCTATAGCATTTCCATCAGGAACACCACCCGTATTGACAGAAACGAATCCACCTGCTTGAATAATTTCATCAAAAGCACCACGGCTCACCATCAAATCTTTGATAACCGGAAATGCTGCTGAACGCCAAGGTTCAATCGTAATGGTCTCACCATCTTTGAAAGCACGCATGTGTAACTGACAAGTGGTAATTTCACCATCTGGTCCATGAGGGTGTCCATTAATGAACATGCTACACATTCCACAAATACCTTCGCGGCAATCGTGATCAAATGCAATCGGTTCTTTCCGTTCACCAATTAATTTCTCATTCAGAACATCCATCATTTCGAGGAATGAACTGTCTGTGGACACATTGTCCAATTTATAGGTCTCAAATTTACCACTGGCTTTTGGACCTGCTTGACGCCAAACTTTTAGCGTTACGTTTATAATTTTTTCCATTGGATTCTAATAGTTACAATTACTGCTTAAGCTTTATAATTACGTTGTTGACGGTGAATAAATTCATAATCCAATGCTTCTTTAAGCAATATAGGATCTACGCCGTCACCATTAAACTTCCAGCAAGATGCAAACGAAAACTCCTCATCGTTACGCAAAGCTTCACCTTCAGGAGTTTGATACTCTTCACGGAAATGACCTCCACAAGACTCTTCACGTTGCAAAGCATCGCGTGCCATCAAGTCACCAATTTCGATAAAGTCAGCAACACGAAGGGCTTTTTCAAGCTCATTGTTCATGTCATCTTGTTTGCCAGGAATATAAACATTGCTCCAAAATTCTTTACGAACTTCTTTAATTTTTTCCAATGCAATTTCCAAACCAGCTTTATTACGTCCCATTCCAACGAAATCCCACATAATAAGTCCTAACTCACGGTGTAAAGAATCAACAGATTTTTTACCTTGGATGCTTAACAACTTCTTAATTTTGTCATTCACATCTTTTTCAGCTTGCTCAAATTCAGGCAATTCAGTACTCATTCGAGGAACTTGAATTTGATCTGCCAAATAATTTTGGATTGTATAGGGCAATACAAAATAACCATCGGCCAAACCTTGCATCAATGCAGATGCACCCAATCGATTCGCACCGTGATCAGAGAAGTTCGCTTCACCAATACAGAACAAACCTTTAACAGAAGTTTGTAGTTCGTAATCTACCCAGATTCCACCCATTGTATAGTGAATAGCTGGATAAATCATCATCGGTGTTTTATAAGGATTCTCATCAACAATCTTTTCATACATTTGGAAAAGATTACCATAACGAGCACGTACTAAATCTTCACCCAAACGTTCGATAGCAGCAGAGAAATCCAAATAAACTGCAAGACCTGTATTACCAACACCGAAACCTGCATCACAACGTTCTTTGGCTGCACGAGAAGCTACATCACGCGGCACAAGGTTACCAAAAGCAGGATAACGACGCTCTAAATAATAATCACGATCTTCCTCTTTCAAATCAGCAGCTTTTAATTTCCCTGCACGAATTGCTTCTGCATCCTCTTTGCGTTTAGGTGTCCAAATACGACCATCATTCCGCAATGATTCAGACATCAAAGTCAGTTTGGATTGAGATTCACCGTGTACAGGTACACAAGTTGGGTGAATTTGAGCATAAGCTGGGTTAGCAAAATAGGCTCCCTTTTTATACATTTGAATGGCTGCAGATGCATTTGAAGTCATTGCATTGGTTGACAAGAAAAATGCATTACCATATCCACCACTACCAACAACGACTGCATGCGCAAAGAAACGTTCAATTTTACCTGAAACCAAGTTGCGGGCAATGATACCACGAGCGCGGCCATCAATCACAACTACATCTAACATTTCATAACGAGAGTACAATTTCACAGCACCTTTACCAACTTGACGGCTCAAAGCTGAATAAGCACCTAATAACAATTGTTGACCAGTTTGTCCTTTGGCATAAAAAGTACGAGATACTTGAGCACCACCAAAAGAACGGTTGTCCAACAAACCACCATATTCACGTGCAAAAGGAACACCTTGTGCAACACATTGGTCAATAATACCGCTAGATACTTCTGCCAATCTATATACATTGGCTTCACGAGCACGATAATCGCCTCCTTTAATGGTATCATAGAAAAGACGGTATACTGAGTCACCATCATTTTGATAATTCTTAGCTGCATTGATACCACCTTGTGCAGCAATAGAGTGCGCACGACGAGGTGAATCTTGAATACAAAAACTCTTTACATTAAAACCCATTTCTGCCATAGATGCGGCAGCAGAGGCTCCGGCCAATCCTGTACCTACCACAATAACATCAAGACGACGTTTGTTAGATGGATTAACCAATTTTTGATGGGCTTTGTAATTGCTCCATTTTTCTGCCAATGGTCCAGCTGGAATGCGAGCATCAATTTTAGATGCTTCTACCACTGTAGATTCTTCATTTTTTGCCATAATACAATTTACAATTTTAAAATTTACAATTTACAATTTAGCAGCAAGAACCGCATCCCAAAAGATAATAAACAGGAATTGACATAAACATCAATATAATTATAGTTGAAACAACATTAGCAATTGCTTTAATACGAGGCAACCAAACTTTGTTGTTCAATCCTGTTGATTGCATTGCACTCCAAATACCATGTGTAAGGTGCAACCATAAAGCAGAAAGCCAAACTAGATAAAGTACACAATATACAGGTTGACTAAACAATTGTTTAACATAAGCTGCACCATCTGCAGGATGAAAATCACCTGTATGTAAACCAGTCAATTCTGCAAATTGCATTTTGTACCAAAAATTATACATGTGCAAGGCAAGGAACCCAAATACGATTACACCCAAGATCAACATGTTTTGAGAAGTCCAAGTCACACTCTCTTGATTTTTAGTAACAGCATAAGCCTGACCACCACGGGCACGATAATTTTGATAGGATAGAAACAAAGCATACAAGATGTGGACAATGAAACCTGCACCCAAAAGCATAGTTCCTGCCAAAGCATACCAATTTGCACCTAGAAATTCGCAAATTGCATTATAACTAGCTGGTGAAATAATCACCACAATGTTCATACAGCTGTGAAACAGCAAAAACAACACGAGAAATACACCCGTAATACTCATTATAAGCTTCCGCCCAATAGAGGAATCAATTAACCACATAGTTTTTTTTTGTTTTAGTTAGTAAATTTATTTATATGAAACTTTAATACTTCGCAGGTACAAATTATATAAATGGACTTAGCTTTCAGCAGTTTAACCTACTACATATCTACACCATTAGTACTACAAAAGTAACCAATTGATTTTGATACTACAAGCTTTCAAACAATTTATCCTATAATAAAAATATGATTCATTCACATTTATTATTATAGGATAATTTTCAGTCTATAATGTATCTACTACAACTCCAATCAGTGCGGCAGAAGTAGCGCTCGTTATTTTAACTTTCATGGTTTCACCAATGTGTCGACCAATACGTGGGAAAATCACCACTTTATTTTGTGAAGTACGACCAAAAAGTTCTTCTTTTGATTTCTTAGAAAAACCTTCTACCAAAACATCAAAGGTTTTACCAATGTCATTTTGATTCGAATTATTGGTTATTTCTCTTTGTATCTCAATTATCTCTGCCAATCGGCGTGACTTAACATCTTCTGGCACATTATCTGCCAATCGTTTGGCAGCATAAGTCCCTGGACGTTCAGAGTATTTGAACATATAAGCCAAATCAAATTTAACATCGCGCAACAAAGACAATGAATCTAGATGATCCTCCTCCGATTCATTGTGAAATCCACAAAAAATATCTGTACTTATAGAAGCCTCTGGTATAATCCTATGAATAGCTGCAACTCTATCCAAAAACCATTCACGGGTATAACCTCGCTTCATTAACTTCAACACATTATTACTCCCTGATTGTACAGGTAAATGTATGCACTTACAAAGATTTGGATATTTAGCGATGGTTTCTAACATTCTATCGCACATATCTTTGGGGTGAGGAGTAGAAAAGCGGAAACGAATTTCTGGTGCTGCTTCGGCTACAATACGCAACAAATCAGGAAATTCAAGTAGACCATCCTCTGATTTATAACGATAAGAATTTACATTTTGACCCAACAAAGTCACTTCCTTGTAATTTTTGGATTGTAAATCTTTGATTTCATTTAAAATACTGCTCAACTCCCGACTTCTTTCCATTCCACGGGTATAAGGAACAATACAATAGGTACAGAAATTATCACAGCCCCTAGTAATAGAAACAAATGCTGAGATAGACTTCCCAATACGAGTAGGTAGAATATCAGTATAAGTTTCGGTAGTAGAAAGCTCTACGTTAATCGCTTTATTTCCACTCTCAACTTGTCCTATCAGATTTGGAATATCCAAATAAGCATCTGGACCCACCACGATGTTAACACCATGATCACTGATTAACTCCTCCTTTACGCGTTCGGCCATGCAGCCAATCACACCTACAATTAGCTTTTTATTTTTACGCTTCAAGGACTGAAAGTGCTTCAAGCGGTTCACCACTTTTTGTTCCGCATTGTCACGTACTGAACAGGTATTCACAAAAATGGCATCCGCTTGCTTAATATCTTCAGTAAGCTCAAAACCATCCATTTGCATAATAGAAGCTACCACTTCACTATCAGCCACATTCATTTGACAGCCATAGGTTTCAATAAAAAGTTTTTTATCGTTCAAAGCGGATTTAAAGTCCGTTGAATCGATGACTTGCTCGTTAGTTTTCATCTTTTACTTGTTAAATTATAAGAATGCACAAAGGTACATCTTAAAATTTAATATGAAAAGCTAGTCGTGATCTGTTGGGATTAAAATCTAGAATTTAAATCTAACAGAAGAATTAATTGAAATGCAATAACACAAAAAATAAATTAAACAGAAATCAAATGAATAGCAACTAAAAAAAAGTTTGTATATTTGCAAACGATTCGATAATCAAACAATCACATACAAAGAGTTCCGGCGTTCACTGTCGGAATTCTTTTTTTTAATACTTACAATAAGGACAATAAAGTAAACATTATGGCTGTAAACTATATGACCCCCGAAGGTTATAAAAAATTGGTAGAAGAGTTGAATGAATTGGAGAGGGTGCAACGACCAGCTATTTCAAAACAAATTGGAGAAGCCCGCGACAAGGGAGATTTATCTGAAAATGCAGAATATGATGCCGCAAAAGAGGCACAAGGTATGTTGGAGATGAGAATTTCGAATCTTAAAGAGATTGTGAATTCAGCCCGAATGATCGATCAATCAAAGATCAGCACCAAAGATGTTCAGATTTTAACCCGTGTAAAAATCCGAAATACCAAGACTTTACAAGAGATGTCTTATATGATTGTGTCCGAAAGTGAAGCAAATCTAAAAGAGGGTAAACTCTCCATTACAACACCGATAGCCAAAGGTTTACTGGGTAAAAAAATAGGTGATAAGGTTAAAGTCACTGTACCTTCAGGAGAAATGGAATTTGAAGTGATTGAAATTTCACTATAATTCAAAAAAAGGATAGGCTTTAA
>CANFFA010000048.1 GCA_947445425.1 Paludibacteraceae bacterium | reverse complement strand
GGTTCTATTCCTATCCAGTCACTTTTAGCCTAAATGGGGGTATTAACTTAACATTCTAATCTCTACAATTATGATTAAATCTATAAAATATATTAGCTTACTGTTTGTATTGCTTCAATTTACAAGTTGTGATGATCATTTTCTTGATTTATCGCCTCGGAGACTTTTGACCGACAAGCAGGTATTTAACAATGAATCTACTTTGCAAGCCTATTTTGCGACTCTATATCAAGGTTTGCCCATAGAGGATTTTAATTTTACAAGTGGGAAATTTGATTTCTACCCTGGTGATGGAAACGCTTGTGCTTCTGCCTGGGCTGGCGAGACCTGGGGGAATGCTTATGGTGGCTTAGCGAATACTTGGAGTCCGGTATATAAAAATATTCGGAACATCAATGAGTTAATTAGTGGTTTAGATAGCCTTTCCACTTTAAATGATTCTATAAAAAAGACATATAAATCCGAGGCTTACTTTTTAAGAGCCTTCAGCTACTTTTATCTGGTAAAAACTTGGGGTGGTGTTCCTATCTTGAGAAAAGCCCAAGCATTTAAAGAAAATGTAGCTGAGTTAATGTTGCCCAGAAATCAGGAAGAGGAGGTGTGGGATTTTATATTAAGTGATTTGGATTCAGCAGCCTTACACCTAGGTACAACTAAAGTGTATGGTAGAGTTAATAAATATGTGGCACTGGCCTATAAATCGAAAGTAGCGTTGTTTGCAGCTTCAGCCGCCAAATATGGGGTCGTGGATAAAGTTCATTTTGTGGGCGTAAATCCAGCAAGAGCTACTGAATTTTATACTAAATGTATGGATGCTGCGGAACAACTGATGAATAGTGGCAGCTATAGTCTTTACGATGCTATTGCAGATCGCTCTCAAAACTTCCAAATGAGCTTCTTAAATGCATCAACAAGTCCCGAGGTGTTGTGGGCCAAAGGATTTGATTATAATGCTACCAAGCATACACACAGTTGGGACTATTTAATTCTTCCCTATCAATTAAAGCCCGATTTTGGTGAAAAAATGTCTCCTTATTTACAAAGTGTGGAGGCCTTTGAGTTTGCTGATGGTAAACCGGGAACTGCTATTTTTGGAGCAAGTGTTGCGGGCGTACCAGTTGTATCAGCAACTTTGGCTACGGTTGAAGCAGCATTTGCCGGGCGAGATCCGCGACTTTTTGCCTCTATTATTACACCCAATGATGTTGTGAAAGGGGTAAAGATTACCGTACAAAAAGGGGTAAGAATAGGTCAAACTAATTATACGGGCAATAACTATGGTCAATTGTTTGATAAAGTCACTAAAACATTTGTCTCTACACCGAATGATAGCACCATTATGGGAACCGGAGGTTCTGGTGGGTGTGGCATACAAAATTGTATGACCGGTTTTTTTATGAAAAAGTACATGGATGTAAATAGAGAAAAAGGTTTATGTAAAGATTGGATGTCAGAAACTGATTTTATTGTCATGCGTTATGCAGAGGTGTTGTTGAATTATGTGGAGGCTACAATTGAAACACAAAGCCGTTTGGATAAAGGCTTACAATGTATCAATCTAGTTAAAAAACGTGCAGGAGTAAAAGAGTTTGCAACGGTTGCTGAATTGACCAAAGTAAGGTATAGAGCTGAACGTCGTTCTGAGTTTTTTGCTGAAGGGCAGTTGTTTTGGGATTTACGTCGTTGGAGAGAACTTCGCAGTAATTTTTTAATTGGGAGTAAACCTGAATCAAATATCAGACATGGTTTAGAGATTTGGTTTGATTATACCAATAATAAATATTTCATGCAAAGAAAAAACCAGAGAGGAATCACTTATACCGAAGATCGCATTCAATATGATGGTTTACCCTCTGCAGAGTTGGCCATTAATCCTTTATTTATTGACAACCCAGGTTATTAAGTATTCTGATTTTCATATTCCACGTAATCGTAATTGAAAGTCACACCAATATTATTTACAGCCAAGATTTTAAAAAATGGAATTTATTTCATTCGTAAAGTCTTTAACACTAAAAACCATGAAGAAGATACTTTTTTTTACTTCAATACTCTTATTGTTTTTATTGATTTCGTGTAACGAAATTGATAATTTTAAAGTGCCCAATTGTACCGTTAAAGGTCAAATTATAGATGCGGAAACAGGCTTGCCTTTTGAGAGTCGAATCGCTGATAATATAGCTTTGGTGCGAATGCTGGAAGATAATCCTGCCTATCCAAATCCAGCTTATGTTAACATGAAGATCATGGAAAATGGGACTTTTAGTGATAACAGTTTGCCGGCAACTGCTTATAAATTTTATCTTCAAAAAGTACCGATGGTTAATTCGGATACGGTTCGGGTTCAGTTATCTGCTTCTACTCCCCAAACAGTTGTGATAAAGGGGATTCCTTATTTGCGAATTGCCATGAATGTCGTGCACGATTCTCTCGTATTCTCTATCACTAAACCTGCTGCGGTAAGTTATACTGGTAATATTACTGAGATTTTTGCGATGTACGATAATAACAGTCGGGTGAATGATGTTTTTACCAGTACGCTCGATTCTACGTTATGTTCAATTTCATTCACACCTGCTACCCAGGTATATGTATTGGACAAAAAATGGTCTTTTCAACTAAAAAAAGTATTTCCAACTATTAAACCAGGCAAATACTATTTTCGGATGTGTGCCCGCTTGAGTGGGGCTGATTCAGATCGACGGAATTATAGTCCAACCATTGAGGCTGTCTACCAGGGTCAATAATTTTTTTTCTTTATCACTGATTGAATGCTTTTTTTAATTACCTTAAATTAATTTACAATGCTGAAGATAAAATCATTGATTAAAATCATTTTTCTAATACAGGTAGCTTTTGTTTCCGCCCAGTCTTGGAAACTAATTCAACCTAAATATTCCACCAGTGATGCATTTGTTGCTAAATACAATGCAGTAGAAATGGGTGCCGATCCAACGGGGAATATCGATAATACTGCTCTTTTTCAACGCTTGTTAGATTCTTTGGGTTCCCGTGTGAGTTCCACGGGAGGATTGAAAAATGGAGGGGTTTTGTTTGTTCCCGAAGGTCAATATATGATTCAAGGACAATTGGTGATTCCAAAAGGTGTAACCATTCGCGGCGAATGGGAAAAACCTGTAAAAGGAGCTCCCATTAAAGGAACCATTTTAAAAGCATATTTCGGTGCAGGAACTGATCATGGAACGACACTTGCTGATTGGAAAATCTTTGAAAGCAAGGCTTTTATTACACTCCAACCTGCTGCTGCTGTTAAAGATTTGGCGATTTGGTATCCCAATCAAAATCCAGCCAGTATCACGGCTTATCCCCCCTCTATTCTTTTTGTACAATTTGGATTTTTTGGTGGAAGTAGTTGTAATGCTTCACACATTACGCTTGTTAATTCCTATTATGGAATTAGTTTGTCCAAAAATAATTCCGGTGCATCCCCTTTTATTTATGGCATCTACGGTACTCCGCTTTCCTGCGGTATTGAGATAGACAATATCGGTGATGTGGGCAGAATTGAACTTATTGATTTTTCTCCTGCTTATTGGGCTGGAACAGGTTTGGCGAATGCTCCTAAATTGGGTGAGGTTTCTGCCTGGATTTACAACAATGGCGTGGGTATCACCATGCGTCGAAACGACTGGTCGAATTGTTGTTTTGTAAAAGTAGAGGGCTATAATAAAGGATATTATGCTAGCAGCTCGATTTCCGACAGTACCAAATGTGCCAACGGAAATCATTATGGATCTGAATTTAGTAACTGTAAGTATGCAGTGTATGCCGATCGGGTAAATGTGGTGGGTCAAATGCACACGCGTTACAAAATTACAAATTGTGAATATGGTTTCTATTTGGCTGATTGCAAAGATGGGGTGATGCAAATCATGGCTTGTGATATTAATGCCACCAAATCGGCAATTTATATCTCCTCAAATACTAAGTCGAAAGTTTTGATGAGCCAAAATACAATCAACACGGGTGGGGTTGACCTTTTTGGAGGATTAATTTCCATGACCAACAATGTTTTTAATAATAGTATACCTCAAATTAATTTGGGCTCAGATGTTCGCAGTGTAATTACTGGTAGTACCTTCCAACAAGCAGTCCAAATCAAGAACATCTCTAAATATCAAAATACCATTGACCACACACCAGTGCTAATGTCCTCAGTACCGGCTTTTAAGTATATTACTTCAGATGATATCAACCAAAAGCCAACAAGGATGGTCCTGTATTTGGCAAGCGATTTTGGAGTAATTGATTCAGCTTTCGATAATACATCGTCACTTCAAACAGCTTTAAATAAGGCAAAAGCAGATGGCGGTGGAATTGTTTTTATTCCTCCAGGACGTTACAAGTTCCTTGCAAATCTGACTATTCCCACAGGTGTTGAATTAAAAGGTGCGGTAGATAATAAATGTGATCCACAAGGTTGTGGAACCGTTTTGGAAGTGCTTGCCGGGAAAGGACAATCCGATACTTCCACTCCATTTATATCGATGGAACCCAGTAGTGGGTTGAGGGGAATAACTTTTAATTACCCAGATCAGTTGTCAACCCTGCTTCCAAATATTCCGCAATATCCTTATTGTATTCGTGGAAATGCCAATAGCTATATCGTGAACACGAATTTTCGCGCGACTTATAAAGCCATAGATCTTTATACCAATAAATGTGATAACCATTTTGTGGAATATCCTGCAGGTCATGTCTTTAATGTCGGAATTCGTGTCGGGGGAGCCTCTGATAATGGACTCATCAGTAATGCGCAATTTAATTGTTTTCCTTATACGTGGGGGATGCAATCCAAGTGCGGATATTTCCCCAACTCTCCAGATTTGGCTACCAGTGTAGGAAAAGACAGCATTTTTACGTATATGTTTCGAAACCTACAACTGTTGATTTTGGGAAATTGTACCCATCAAACCTTGTACAACGATTTTGCTTATGGTGCTGCTAAAGCAGTCATTCTCTCTTCAATCGATGGTGCCGGTACCGGTCCGAGTGGGATTTCTATCGGAACCGCTATGGATGCAGGTGTAAAAACAATTAATTTTGATGCCATTGGAGCTGGTGGTTTTGACTTTATCAACTCACAAATTGTTAGTGTGCCAGGACCGCTTTCAAATGGAACTAATATTGTTGCAAACCAAGCTTTAATGAGATATTTGGAAACATCAACTAAATTTACAGGTAAATCAACTTTTTATAGTGCTGATTTTTGGGGAACTCCTTATGATATTTCCAATCAAATACAAGCTGGGACCATTGAGTTGCAAACTGCTCATTTTAGGGGGGTAGGTAAAAAAACATTTGCAGAAGTAGCTGCCGGTGCAAAATTCAACCTTATGAATTCAAATCTTGATCCTCAAGTGAATAATGTATTGGTAAGTGGAACTATGTCTAATTTTTATATTCAGTCTTCTATTATCAGTTCTACAGGTATTAACAAGGCGGGTTGTGGGATATGGCTCAATAATCTGGAACCGACAGCTTCTGTTTCACCCACTTCAACTGTATTTTTACCTCGTGCCAATTGGGTAGCTACAGCATCTATCACGAATACGAATGCCGGAAAAGCCATTGATGGAGTATCAACTTCCACTTGGTCTGCTTTAACTGTTTTACAAACCCCGGGTCAATGGTTTCAAGTAGATATGCTCCAACCCAAAACCTGTATCGGAATTTATTTGGATGTTTTAAAAGATGCTGATCTACCCGTTTCATGTAATGTGTCGGTGTCAACAGATGGTGTAAATTGGACAGTGGTTGGAACTGGTGTAGCTCAAAATCAGATTATGTTTAGTTCGCCACAAACTGCACGCTATATAAAAATAGAGCAAACTGGAACGAGTGTAACCAATGCATGGGCAATAAAAGAGTTGTATGTAATGATTGATGGATTGTCAACAGGTATTATTAATATAAGTAGTACTTCTCCTTACATCATTAATGATCGTGTAAATCATTTTATTATCAAGGGAGCTGAAGGTAAGTCCAAAGTAACGGTTTATAATCTGTCAGGTCAATCGATAAAGAGCCCAGTTTGGATAGAATCTGAGTTTAATTTGACGCTAGCCAAAGGTACTTATATTCTAATTTTTGAAAATAACAATCAGACATATAGACAGAAGATTGTTGTGATTTGATTACTCCTACTATTTTGATAAAGGGGCTATTTCATTTTGTTTGTTTTATCTACCCAGACAAAATGAAATAGCCCCATTTTTTTTGAACTTTGGTTGTGTTTTACAAAATACAAACGCAAATTTGATCAGTACACATTACATATTTAAATTTATTTTTTTCATTATGCAAGCCATTTTGATCAATATTTATTCAACTATTGCTCTCTATTAATGATTAATTAATTTCATTTTAATTGTCATCTCTTATTTTTACGACAGATTTAGAATCGAACAACAATTGTTTTATACTCAGTCGTGCAAATAACCATTATATCAAACAATTAAAAATTACAAAGATAAAAAAGATTTCTTTTTTGAGCCTGATGCTGTTTAGCACATTTATAACAGGTGCAGTTTTTGCGCAAACTCAAAACAATTTTTGGAGCTAGCGGAGAGTTATCCGGAAGTTATTGGAATACCACCGATGCAGCTCCTTTTACACAAGCGCTGGTTACAACAGGTGGTCCGGTTTGGAATTTCAATACAGTGATTACTACCAGCCCCCAATTTTAAGAAATGAATTCATTGCTTTGAAAAAGGGGGCTTTTTATTGATTCGATTGAATTTATCGCTTTTATTTATTACTTATTCATAACACAATTTAAAATTATGAGAAAATTTCTACAAAAACAGACCATACTCTTGTTGCTATCCCTTTTCGTTGTTTCTTCTTTAATGGGAAAAACCGTTTATCTCTCTTCTACGGGTGATGATTCAAAGAGTGGTTTGACAAAAGAGAGTGCTGTGTTGTACTTCTCAACAGCACAGTCGAAGGCAGTAGCGGGTGACACAATCCAGGTTTCGGGGATGATAGATTTCAGCACTGATCCCGCCAATACAGCTTCCCCTCAAATAGGCATTGTTTTGCTTAAAAGTTTAACTGTAAAGGGAAGTTCCAATCTTACTGACGGATTTGATGGAAATAATCAGACCCGTTTTATTCAGGCAAGTAATCTTAATTACACCCTGAACATCAGCAATCTGAAACTGTTCAGGGGAGCCTATACCCATACGACAGCAGCTTCCGGCGGTGGGGCATTGCTCATCTCTGGCTCTACGGTGAATGGAGAGAATTTAATATTTGATTCCAATTCTACTTCAGGACATAGTGCCAATGTAGGAGGTGCAATTATGGTGGGAAATACAGCCGGTTTAAACTTTAAGAATTGCCTTTTTTCTAACAACAGTTCTATCAAAGCTGGCGCTCTCTACATCAATAATGCAGCAGTAAATGCCTCCCTTAAATTTGAGGGCTGTGCCTTTATTTCAAATACAGCACAAGCCACAATTGGTGGGGCTGCACTTTTTTTTAATTCAACGCAAGCAGGAATAACGCTCTCTTTCATTAATTGCACCGTGGCAAAGAACAGAGTAGCAGCGGTGGTTGATGGAGGAGCAATCTACCTTTATAAAGGTGTAGCATCTACCACGGTTAATATCGTTAATTGCACCATTACTGAAAATACCATAGCTGCAGGGGCTACATTTGGTGCCGGTGTTCGGATGTTCAATACAGCTACGGGACAATACCTTGGAAAATTGAATATCTACAATTCAATTATTGAAGGAAATTATTCTACAGCCACAGGTACTTCCTATAGCGATTTCAGTATTACACCTGTAGTCCCAACCGCCTCTACACTAGAGATCCGTAATTCTATTGTTGGTCGTTCTACCGGATTGACTGTCCCCGTAGAATGCTATACTTCTGAAAATCAGTTTAATTATTTAAATGCCAACTCTACGGCTTCCTATTTAATCGCTAAACTAGCCCCATTTGATGCCGCTCTAAATATCTATCCTTTGTTGACCGGTTCTCCGGCAATAGATAATGGAAATGCGCTCTATTTGCAATCATTGAATCTTTCAACAGATCAGGTGGGCACCATTCGTCCATTTACAGGAAACAAATGTTATGGAGGGGCAGTTGAACTGTTAACTCAAATCAAGGTGACCCCAATTGTTACTGTTACTCCCGTTAGAACCTATGTTTACAATGGTTCAGCACTAGGTCCGATGGAAGCAGTCAATAATGGCGCTGGTAAAAATTACACCTTTAGTTACGCTGGAACAGGGGGCACTAATTATGCACCAAGTTCTGTACCACCTTCTATGGCGGGGAATTATACTGTTACGGCTACCGTCTTGCCTGATGGCAATTTTAATGCTGCTAGTTCAGATGCGGTCCCATTTATCATCTTTGCCAAGGATCCGTTGAAACTGTACCTCGACAGTATTCCAACAATCTCAGAGGTGATCAGTACTACCAATTCCGGTTCTGGAGATGCTGCCATTACCACCCAGCGATTTACCTTTAAATCAAAGAACAGTGTAAATACCGTATATGCCATCATGGCCTATCCACAAGCAGTCGGGGTTTATCCCGGCATCATGATGTACCATGGCGGTGGAGGTACGGCAGAGAGTCAGCTAGGACAAGTTCAGTCCTATGCAGCCCTTGGCTATGTAACACTTGCAATTGACGAGCCGGGTATTGCTAGTATTACAGGATCGTCCTCTTATTCTACCGGTCCTTGGAAATCCGTTGTAATAGGGGAGGGTCCAAAGTTAAATGTAGTGGGGGGGATTCAAAATAGCACGGTTTACGATGCTGTTGTAGCTAGCCTTCAGGCTTTCAATTTTTTAAGTGCTCAAACCAATGTAGATGCTAATAAGATGGGGATAACCGGAACATCCTGGGGTGGTTATTTAACCACCATGACCTCAGGTCTTCTCGGTAGCAGGGTAAAAGCCGCTTATTCATCTTTTGGCTGCGGTTTTTATGACACAGGCTCTTTCTGGTCTGAGTTAATTGCTGCAATGCCAGCTGACTATCGCTCTGATTGGTTGACCTATTTGGATGCCGGAAGGCGTGCGAATGCTATTACGGCTCCCTATTTTATTGAGGAACCAACCAACGATACTTATTTTTGGCCCGAAGCTGTTTCGTCCACTTTACGGGCAATTCCAGGGACAAAGAATCATGTCTGTCTGGCCAATCTGAATCATGTATTGATACCGACTTCAGCCGCGATGAAGAAACTGTATATGAATTACTACCTCAAAGGGGTAGGGAGTCCTTTTGGAACCATCAGCATCACCGGTTCTGAAGCTAAAAGTGATGGTAGTGTAGAGCTAACCATGACCGCCTCTTTACCGGACGGGGTCGCTTTGTCTTCGGTTAAAGTCTATTACAGTGAGCCCAATGCTAGCTGGCCGTTGCGAACTTGGGTTGAAATGATTCCCACGCTGGTGTCGGGTACAACTTATAAGGCTACGCTTTCCTCCGTACTGGTTAACCAGAAAGTTAATTATTATGCCCAACTGACTGATTCCAGGCAGGTTGAAACCTCAAGCGAAATAATGAAAGCTTCGGTGTCTTTACAAACTGCTGATTTACAAACAGAAGTGACTGAAATGTCAGTATATCCCAATCCTTCTAAGGGTGTGTTTCGGTTGAAAATGAAAGAGAGTGGAAAGTTTACTATTTCTGTTTGCAATGCTTCTGGAACCTTACTTTGGAGCAAAGTATCTGATAATGCTGATGAGATGATTGATTTGAAAGAATATTCAGATGGAGTCTATCTGCTCAGGGTAGTGGGGGAGAATAAGCGATATTTTAACAAACTTGTTAAGAATTGATGCTCATTTACAGTCAAATGGCTTTTTAAATCCCTACTCAGGTTTAATCAATACTTTTTTGAATGCAAAAACTCTTAGGAATTGTCAAAAAATAAAGTTGACAATTTGAAGTCACAAGCCCGGAGGGCTTGAACATGAATAGCCATGGGTGAAACCCATGGTAGAATATGTCGAGTAAAGCCAAGCCCGAAGGGGTTGAACGTGTTAAATCAATGAAGTTCAACCCCTCCGGGGTTGTAGGCTTGCCCGTTTACTTTCCACTGGTTTCACCCGTGGAAATTTACGTTTAAGCCCTCCGGGCTTTTTAGTCACTTATTTGAGTAAAATAATGACATTGAAATGTAAACTTTATTTTCTGATAAATCCTTAGCCTTCATCATTATGAAACACAACAGATTTCTTTTTATTGTCATATCAGTTTTACTATTCCAGTCAGTTTATGGGGCTACACCTGTAGCAACGATTGCCCTGTCGAATCCTTTTGTGGCAAATAAGCTGACCCATTATACGGTTGTTGATCCAGCCCTTGAGCCTTACACCCTTCAGACATCGAAGGGTGGAGTGGCATGTCGTCAAATTTCATCCGGAAAATATGCCTATTTTAATGTGGATGATTTGACGATTCCATCTACCCAGAATAATTTGATCTTTACAGTTACCTTTTTTGATGAAGGTACAAGTAATTTCAACTTGCAATACAATGCCAATGATGGTAATAATTACAAGATGATCAGTTTTTCTAAATCGGGTAGTAATAGTTGGATTACAGCCACTGTTGCAGTTAGAAATGCTGCTCTGAACAACCTTCAGAACAACAAAGCAGATTTTAGAATCAATGGCTCCGGTGATAATTACATTAAAGAGATATCCATTGCCATTGGCAGTTTGGACCCTGCTTCTGAACCAATTCCAGCAGTTACGTCGAGTAGTTATTCCGAATTTACAGGTAAATCGGTTGCCGGAT
>CANFFA010000047.1 GCA_947445425.1 Paludibacteraceae bacterium | reverse complement strand
TTTGTTCTGACATAAGTTTTTATTTAATCGTTAATATCTTGTCTATTAAGTGCATGTAGGCTTAGATGATGCAACTTAGTTTAGTATACTTTTTTATTTTTTATTTTGTAGAATCTCTAGGGTGTCCGAAGCAATCATAAATTCTTCATCCGTGGGGATAATTACTACCTTGACTTTTGAGTTTGGAGTGCTCAATAGAATTTCTTTGGCACGGGATTTTGCATTTAAATCCGTATCAAGTTCAATGCCCATAAATGCCAATCCTTTGCATACCGCAGCACGTGTAGCGCCATGGTTTTCGCCAATTCCACCTGTAAATACTAAAATATCAATACCTTCCAACGCTGCAGCATAGGCGCCAACGTATTTTTTGATTCTATATTGAAACATGTCCATTGCTAATTTGGCTCGTGTATTTCCCTCACCAATTGCTTTTTCAATATCACGCATATCGGATGAAACACCAGAAACACCTAGTAATCCACTGTGTTTGTTAAATAAGGTTGATACTGACGATACATTCATCATCTCTTTGTCCATCAAGAAAGTAGCTGCACCTAAATCGACATCTCCAGACCGCGTGCCCATCATCAGTCCTTCTACAGGCGTAAAGCCCATAGAAGTGTCTACCGATTTACCATTATCAATTGCAGCTACCGATCCACCATTTCCAATATGGGCAGAGACAATTTTACAATTTTCGTAATCCATCCCTAGAAACTCGCAGGCACGTTTGGATACATATCGATGGCTTGTACCGTGGAAACCATAGCGGCGAATGGCATATTTTTTATAAAGCGAATAAGGAATTCCGTACATGAATGCATGTTCTGGCATGGTTTGGTGAAAGGCGGTATCAAACACAGCCACTTGAGGAACTGTGGGTAGCAATTCTAACATCGCTTTGATACCGGCAAGATTTGGGGGATTGTGTAAAGGAGCAATATCAATGCACTCTTCAATTTTTTGAATTACTTCATCCGTTATCAAAACACTAGAATTGAATTTTTCTCCTCCATGTACCACTCTATGGCCTACTGCATCAATTTCCTCCAAAGAATTTAGACATCCGTGTTTCTCATTGGTGAGTACACCGAGTATATATTCAACAGCAATTTTATGCTCTAATACTTCACCATTTAGTACAATTACTTGACCATCCTGTTTTTCGTGTTTCAGAAAAGATCCTTTCATACCAATCTTTTCAACAGCACCGACACCTAATTCTTCACCGCTGTTCATATCGATCAGCTTGTATTTTACAGAAGAACTACCACAATTTAATACGAGTATTTTCATAATTTATTCTCCTTATGCTTTTATTGCTTGATTGGCAGTAATGATCACCATTTTTACAATGTCGTCTACCGAGCAACCTCTAGAAAGGTCATTGATCGGTGCTGCCATACCTTGTAAAATTGGTCCAACGGCTTGTGTTCCAGAGAAACGTTCCACCATTTTATAACCGATATTTGCACTTTGTAAGTCTGGGAATACCAGTACGTTGGCATGTCCTGCAATTTTACTTCCTGGCGCTTTACTTTGTCCGATTGAAGGTACCAATGCAGCATCAGCTTGTAATTCGCCATCAATATCAAGGTTTGGTTCCATCTCTTTAGCAATACGGGTAGCTTCAACCACTTTGTCTACAAATTCGTGTTTAGCACTCCCTTTTGATGAGAAACTTAACATGGCGACTCTTGGCTCAAAGCCGCAGATGTTTTTTGCTGTTTCTGCAGTACAGACTGCTATTTGTGCCAATTCGGCAGCAGTTGGATTTGGATTTACGGCACAATCAGCAAAAAGTAGTAAGCCATTTTCGCCATATTGTGGGGTAGGGGTAAACATTAAAATGGCACCAGAAACGACTTGTATGCCAGGGAGTGTTTTCACAATTTGAAATGCAGGACGCAATACATTTCCAGTAGTGTTTTGCGCACCTGCTAATTCGCCTTCTGCATCGCCATTTTTAATCATCAAGCAACCTAAGTACAATGGGTCTTTTGCCAATTTAGTAGCTTCTTCAAGGGTCATTCCTTTGCTTTTGCGTAATTCGAAAAGCAAATTGGAATAAATTGGCATTTTGGAATCTGTTTCTGGATCTACAATGGTGGCTTCAGAAATGTGTTTCAAGTTATTCTCCAACGCCATTTTTTTTATTTCTGCTTCGTTACCAATCAGAATTAATTTGGCTGTTTTTTCTTGAAGAATAATGTCAGCAGCTTTCAGCGTACGAATTTCAGTTCCTTCGGGTAAAACGATGCGTTGCAAATTGGCTTTGGCACGTACTGCCATTTTTTCTAATAATTCCATAATGGTAAAATTTTGGTTGGAGTTTATGTGTTTTGAATGTTGAATGTTAGATAGTTATGGAAATTTTTCGAGGCAGTTTAAAAATGAAGAGAATTCTTGAATTGTAATCTCTAAATTGTTCGACAAAGGTAAAAATAATTTTTAAATTGCAATGTCAACATTGCAATTTAAAGTTTTGATTTTTTTAAGTTTTTTAGAGTAGCATTTGATTTTTATCGGAGGGTCAGAAAACAGAAAACCCCATGAAACAATGATGAGTTCCATGGGGTTTTCTGTTTATTTTATGTGGTAGAATTTATCCTCGAATTTTATCCAATAGATAATTAAGTTGTTGTACTTCTTCTTCGGAGAGATTACTCAATAGGGTATCCACTTTTTTTTCAATGATTAACATGCTGTTTAATAATTCCAATCCTTTTTCAGTAATTTCTACCGATTTTTGTCTTCTGTCCATTACATTTTCGCATCTGGTAAGCATTTTGTTTAAAAACAATCGGTCCACAATGCGACTCACATCTGAATCTTTATCAAGCATTCGCTCCTTGATGAAACTTATTGATAGTGGTGCTTCTGCACGAAAACCACGTAGTATTCTCAATACATTGTATTGTTGTTCTGTAACGGCATGTTCTTTAAGCGCTTGATTGAATTCATAACTCAGATGTCTGGTGGTATAATTCAAATTGATCAAGCCTTTGTGATATTCATTTCTAAATCGACCTTTTATTTCATCTTCAATTTTCATAATTCCAAGGCATTAATGATTTGGGCTAAAGTAATAAAACAAAGATAAAATACGAATTTTATTTTTGATCCGACTTATATATTTGTACTAAGTACCTACTAAGATATAGATCGACATTTTGAACGCAAAAAACGCAAAAAACACAAATCTTCGCAATTTTAGTTTTTGTACGAATTAAGTGGCTATAAATAAGACAATTAATTATAAATTTGATAAAAAGTAGGCAGTTGAGTAAGATTTTTTTTTTGTGTAAATTTGCGCTACTTGCGTCTTTTGCGTTCAAAAAAATTGCGTTCAAAAAATGTCGATTATTTGTGTGCAAGTACTTATGTCATCAGGTTTATTTAATCTTGAACAATTCCGGTTTGCGTAAAAAAGCAACTACCCAAATCAAAATCAAAAAAACACTTGGGAAAATAATACCTTGTGCAGTAGTCATGTGAATAATGATGGCTCCACCCATGTAAGCACTTAATAATAAAGTTCCGAAGATATTTGTTTTTGGAACTAAAAATAACAATGCTGAAATGATTTCGCCAATGATGATAAGAATTCTCCAATCCCCTAATTTCATCTGCTCCATTTGCTCTGGATGCATAATTTTTGCGCTAGCACTAAATAAAAAAATCGCAGTTAATAATCCTGAGATTACCCAAGCAATTGTCTTTGTTGTTTTTGTTATTTCCATTTTTCTTTAATTTTGAATTAATAGTTCGATTTTAAGTTTTGATTGATAAAATACAAAGAGACAGAGTTTAAGTACAGTAAATGTAAATGTGTCTGAATCTTTGTATTAATGATAATTCTAAACAGAATAGAAATTATATTTCTTAAAGTTTAGCATGTGAACCATCACAAAATGCACCATTCTTTGAATGTTTGCAGCCACAGAAAGCTACTTTTTTAGCTTCGGTAACTTCTACTTTTGTTGGTGTAAAAGAGCTACCAGCATGTGATCCATCACAATAAGGTTGTTTGCTACTTTTACCACAAGAACACCAATATACAGTGCTCACTTCCATATCCAATACATAAGGACCTTTTTTTGCAATTTCTGGAGTTTCCATTTTTTTTGTTTTTATTGCCGAAAATATATTCGACAGCTAGTTTATTTATTAATCGATGCAAATATATGGCAAAACATTATATGTTGCAACATCTAATATGTTAAAATATTACAATTGATTTCTAGTGGTCTGTATTATAGGTCTTTGAATTTTTATAAATTAGTCAATTTTATGATAAGATGCCAAATAGATTTGCTCTGTTTGACCAGGGGTGGGAATAAGTTCTGCTTTGTGTAGGCAATTTAGCGCTTTCAAATCCATAAGGCTTGAATAACCGGAGCGAGCAATAATCAATTTTGCCCCAAGGATCACAGCTGCTAAGGCTTCTGTAGGAAGATGAGAAACCATTTGAACATTACCATAACTCGCCCAAAGTTCTTTTTCAACAGGTAATCCACGAACTATTAAAGCTTTAGTGCCTGATTTTTCAAAGCGCTTAATGAGTTGAAGTTCTAATTTTGACCTTTGTTTTTCTATGCCTGACAATACAGCTACAAAAGCATAATCGCAATTGGGAGTTACATTTGTGTGACTAGAAAAACGGGAAAGGGGTTCAATAAATTTGGCATTTTTGGGAAGTGGGTATAGATGAGATAAATCACCAGAAAGAGAGTTGTTTTGATTTTCAAAATCAGGAACCCAACATTCATTGTATTGAAGAATAAACTGTCGGTGTATCCACCAAACGAATGGTTCTAAAGGTTTTAGGAGCAAAGGCATTTTCACCATCAATTGATGTGTGATATAAATAGAATGAATGTTTTTATTCCACATTCCAAAACGATTGTCAGAAATTACTTGGTCAAAATGCTCTTGTTTTAAGAGCTTATTCAGCCAAAAATACTCCTTTAGTATTCCGCTAACAATAGCAGGAAAACTACGCAACATGGCAAAAATCTGTGTTGAACTTTTTGAGTAAGAAATGGAGTAGGAGGGGTATTCAATGGTGCGTAGGGTGGGAAATTCTTGACGTAAAAGTGCCAATGGGTAACCATCAGCCACAAGAATTGGCGTATGTCCTTCATTTATTAATTGTTGAATAATGGGAACGCAACGGCTGGCATGACCCAATCCCCAATTGAGCGGACAAACGAGTATTTTTAAGGATTTATTTCTCATTATGCAACAGAAACATCAAATCCATTCGCTCTTGCTTTATTGGCAATGCGTTCCAAATATACTTTTCCAATTTTTTCAAGATTAGCAGCAGGGGTTTCTCTATCGATAGAGTAAATCATCACTTTTTGAGGTTTTAACTCTTCCAATGCTTCTAACCAGGCATCTACCTCCATATCAGTACTATTGTCAAACTTTTCTCCTTCGAATTCACCGCGAAGAAACATGGTTTGGATAATCAATTTGCCTTCAAACTTTTTTAGATGCTCTATAAACCACGCCACATTGAGGTACTTAGAAGTGGGACGGTCGATGAGTTGAAGCGTGCGGTCAATGGCTGTATCAAATTTTAAGATATTGTTGTCCACTTTTTGCAAAGCTCTAAAGACATTTGCTTTGTGTATACGGGTAGAATTAGAGAGTACGCTTACCTTGGCTGATGGGCAGTATTTGTCACGCAATGCTATAGTGTCGTCAATAATTCCTTCAAATTCAGCATGTAATGTAGGTTCGCCATTGCCTGCAAAGGTAATTACATCAGGTGTTTGAGCATTTGTCAGCATCTCTTGTAATTTCAATTCCAAAGCATCATACACTTGCTGGCGCGTTGGAATGGGTGCTTGTTGTAAGGTGGTATTGAAGCCACATTCGCAGTAGATGCAGTCGAATGAGCAAATTTTAGCGTCTGTTGGTAGTAGGTTTACTCCCAAAGAAAGTCCTAGTCGACGACTTTGGATGGGTCCGAAAATGAGTTGGTCGAAAAGGATCATGATTTGGGGATTTGAAGATTTGAAAATATGTGAATTTTAAAATGTAAAACGTGCCGACTATGAATTTAAGATAAGTAATGGGACAAATATAATGTCCTTTTTTAGAAAGAAATGGTACGCCGATTTACACGGTCTAGACGGATTGAAAACGGATTAAAAAAAATGCAAGCATTTTTGATTAGCGTGCCTAATCATTTGACGTAGTCCGCTCGGCTTACCGCGTGTCGCAGCCAAGAATTATAGATCCGTTTTTTTTATCCGCATTTACAATGTAAATCCGCGTTCCATTTTATACTTGACTAATCAAATAATACGACATTATTTATTTCTAATTACTTATGTATTAGAATTTGTGTATAATTCTATCCCCCAGTGTTTTAGAGAGCTGTTTCTTAATACGATCCAGATTGGCCATCTCCCGCATTATTTCGTCTACCAATTGATTGTTTTTGTTATCATTGGCCACTTTCATTTCCAATAGTTTTTGTTTGATCATTTCCAACATCAAACTATTTTTAAATTCATATACTACTCTTGGAACCAAATCATTAAGTCGATCAGCATCAGAGTCAACCTTTTTTATTTTAGAATGAATTTTACTTAAGGTGTACTTTTCAGAGATTAAATCGGCAGATAAAATACTAATTTCAGGATCCGAATGGTGGACAAAAAAACGTTCTGATACAAAATTTGCTTGATGACATTGCTTTTTGAACTCCGCTAACATTAAAGCATGAACTGGAGAAGTAAATACAATGGCATCCCTTTCTAGTTCTTCAATTATAAATTCACCTACTGAAACCGGCTGTTGATTTTCATCATGATAAAAAACAAGTTCGCCAAAACGAACTAAAACTTGAAGTATATTGCGCTCTTCACTGTCAAATTTAGAACTCTCACGTGTAGATTCAGATGGTTCGGAATGCTCTGGAGGCAAGAATAAATCCTGTGGTGGATAACGCGTTACGTTTTTTTCTTGCTCTGTATGTTTAAGCTGATTAATTTGATGATAGAGCATTTGCTCATCAACATTTAGCAAAGTACTACATTCTTTTACATATTCACCTCGGATGATATTATTGGGAATAATGGCAATACTTTTAACAATATCTTGTACCAATCCAGCCCGTTTTATAGGGTCATTTCCAGCATCTGCCAATAAAAGATTGGTTTTAAAGCGTATAAAATCTGAGGATTTTTGATCCACATAGTCTATAAAATCGGTAGAATTGTGCTTACGCGCAAAGGAATCCGGATCTTCTCCATCGGGTAAAAGTAGTACTTTGATGTTCAATCCCTCTTCTAGAAGCAAATCAATACCACGGATGGAAGCCTTGATACCAGCAGCATCGCCATCATAAATGACCGTAACATTCTCAGTAAAACGGTGAATCAAACGAATTTGACCGGGGGTAAGGGAGGTTCCAGAGGAAGCCACCACATTCTCAATTCCGCTTTGGTGCATAGAAATTACATCCGTATACCCTTCCACTAAAAAGCAACGGTCCTGTTTTACAATGGCTTGCTTGGCAAAATAGATACCATACAGCTCATTGCTTTTGTGGTAAATTTCAGATTCGGGTGAGTTAACATATTTCGCTGTCTTATCATCCTTTTTAAGGACACGACCTCCAAAAGCGACTACTTTTCCTGAAAGTGTATGTACAGGAAACATCACACGCCCACGAAAACGATCAGCAAGATAATGATTATCCCCTTCGAAAGTCAAACCTGTTTTTACAAGATATTCCTTGTTGTAACCAGCTTTCATGGCAGCTTGTGTAAAAGCATCACGCTGATCCAAACTATACCCGAGTTGGAACTTCTGAATAATATCTTCCCTAAAACCGCGTTCTCTAAAATAACTAAGCCCTATTGACTTTCCATCAATATGATGAAATAGGGTGTGGCTAAAATGCTTTTGTGCATAATCATTTACCAACAACATGCTCTCGCGGTCGTTGCGCACCGCCATCTCTTCAGGACTTAGTTCGCGTTCCTGAACTTCGATATTGTATTTTTTGGCTAAAAATTTCAGCGCTTCATAATACGAAATCTGCTCATGGCCCATAATAAAATGGACCGAATTTCCTCCTTTACCGCAACCAAAACACTTAAAAATCCCCTTGGCGGGCGATACCATAAAGGAAGGGGTCTTTTCATTGTGAAAAGGACACATCCCCAACAGATTCATCCCCCGTTTTTTGAGTGTAACGTAGTCGGATACAACCTCTTGAATTTGAGCAGCATCTGTGATTCGGTCTATGGTAGCTTGGTCGATCATTTAAAAATTGTTTCGTTAACGAGTAAAGGGTTTACAAATTTACAGCTTTAATTCTACTAAAACATCACGCTTCAGAATTTTATAAATTATTCAGATTTAGGCTAAATTCTAAATAAAAAACTGCCTCACAAACTTTTCGTTCATGAGGCAGTCTCAAGTATAATAAAACCGACTTCGGTTTATTTATTCACTTTGAATTGTGCATTACCATTTTTGATAAAATCAACAATTTGTTTTGCTGCAGCGATACCAGCATTGTTATTGGCTTCTGAAGTTTGAGCACCCATCTTTTTAGGAGTTGAGAAATAACGTCCAGCAAGTTTTTCAGCCATATCAGCATGATTTCCTGGCATAATGTCCGTTACATATTTAAAGTCAGGACGCGCTTGCATAAATTCAAGAATCTCTGCTTCATTGATCACCTCTTTACGAGCTGAATTGGCCAAAATACCACCCTTTGGCATCAATCCTAATAATTTAGCATTGATAGACTGTTTGGTTTCAGCAGTAGCAGGAATATGCAAAGATACGATGTCACAAGTTTTGTACAACTCTTCTACAGTTGCCAAAGGTTTAACTCCTTCAGATTGAATCACCTCGGCTGGACAAAAAGGATCAAATGCATACAACTCCATTCCAAAACCTTTGGCAATACGAGCAACATTACGACCTACATTACCGTAAGCATGAATACCTAGTTTTTTACCCAAAAGTTCTGTTCCAGACGTACCATTGTAAAGATTACGAACAGCATATACCAAAAGACCCATTACTAATTCGGCAACAGCATTTGCATTTTGTCCAGGTGTATTCATTACACAAACCCCAGCAGCTGTGGCCGCTTCAAGATCTACGTTATCATAACCAGCACCAGCACGTACTACAATTTTTAGATTTTTTGCAGCTGCAATTACGTCAGCATCAACAATGTCGCTTCTGATAATGATCGCGTCAACATCAGCAACTGCGTCCAACAATTGTTGTTTTTCTGTATATTTTTCAAGTAAAGCCAATTCGAAGCCAGCAGCTTCAACTTCTTGGCGTATTCCATCCACTGCGCTTTTTGCAAATGGTTTATCGGTAGCAATAAGTACTTTCATTTCTTAATGATTAGTGTTTAGTGATTAGTGATTAACGGTCAATTGTTAACAGACAACGGTCGACAGCCACTTTATTTGACTGTAGACCGTTGACTATTGACTGTAGACCTTTATTTAGTATAATTTTTCAAAATCTTGCATACATTGCACTAGGGCTTGTACGCTTTCAATTGGTAATGCATTATAAGTAGAAGCACGGAAACCACCTACTGAACGGTGTCCTTTGATTCCTACCATTCCGCGTTCGTTGGCTAATTTTTGGAAATCAGCTTCTAATGCTTGGTATTCAGGAGCCATAACAAAGCAGATGTTCATGCGTGAACGGTCTTCTTTAGCAGCGGTACCTACGAACATTTTGTTGCGGTCAATTTCGTTGTAAAGTAAATCAGCTTTTGCAATATTATTTTTTTCAATTGCTACCAATCCACCTTGCGCTTTGATCCAACGTAGGTTTTCCATTGCTGAATAGATAGGCAAAACTGGAGGCGTATTGAACATTGAACCATTGTCAATGTGTGTTTTATAGTTCAACATGCTTGGGATGTGACGAGAAACTTTACCCAACAATTCGTCTTTGATGATCACGAAAGCCAAACCAGCTGGAGCCAAATTCTTTTGAGCACCACCGTAGATCATACCATATTTAGATACATCTAAAGGACGAGAGAAAATATCAGAAGACATATCAGCAATCAATGGAACTGGAGAGTCGATATCTGTAAACAACTCAGTACCATAGATGGTGTTGTTGGTAGTAATGTGGAAATAATCAGCATCAGTAGGAATCACATAATCCTTTGGAACAAAGGTATAATTAGCATCTTTAGAAGACGCAACCTCAATGGTCTCACCAAAAGCTTTAGCTTCTTTCATTGCTTTGCTAGCCCAAACACCAGTGTTTAGATAAGCCGCTTTCTTTTCGAATAAGTTAAAAGGAATCATGCAGAATTGCAAGCTAGCACCCCCTCCAAGGAAAATAACTGAATAGCCTTCAGGGATTTCTAAAAGTTCTTTGAACAAAGCAATTGCCTCATCTACTATTGGTTGGAAATCTTTAGCACGGTGGCTGATTTCTAAGATTGACAATCCAGAACCATTAAAATCCAATACTGCTTGAGCTGTTTTTTCGATAACTTCGCGTGGCAAAACAGATGGTCCCGCGTTAAAATTATGTTTCTTCATACAATAAAATATTTTGTTATATTCGTTTTTACATCTACTTGTAAAGGAAGCGCAAAAGTAGTGCTTTTTTTGCGTTCAACCTCATTAAAATGTCTTTTTATTGAAATTCTAACTAAAAAATTACTACTAAATTAATGTGTTGGTAGATAGCTAATTAATTAAGCCTTAGGACTGCACAGTTCCAAGGAAAATGTGCGGATTACTTTCCTGTAATAATTCTTTTGACTTCGTTCAATTTATTCAATGC
>CANFFA010000046.1 GCA_947445425.1 Paludibacteraceae bacterium | reverse complement strand
CTATAGTAAGATTATAGAAAACCGAAACTACTAATACTGGGGCTTTTTGCCTATTTCATTATACTTTTTGCAAAAGTATTTTTAGAGCAGCACCACCGTAGGTGCTGTTCCTTACAGACGACATAGAGAACAAAAATGAATTTCGCAACAAGTCTATTATACAAATGCATTATTTATACAAAAAATGACTTCAATCTTACTTCTTCACCAACTCACCACTAAATAAAATCCCATATAAAAACTCAATTCACAAAGCAATGCCGTTGCGCCACAAACATCACCGGTATACCCCCCTATTTTTTTCTTTACCAAAAGATAAATAAAACAGACGGTGACCAAAGGGAAGAGCATTGCCAACCACAGTTTAAAATTCAAAAACAATATGCAGGGAATCAATCCAAAAAAAAATAGTAAGATAATTCTGCCCACTTTTAGCTTATCGAAAAGGGTTTTGGCCTTACTTTCTTGCTCCGTACGAGCATAAGGCAAGAGATTTATCATTAGTCCGGTGAGCATTTTGGAGAAAGGGTCAGCCACAAAAATAAGGATAGCAACTAACTGTATTGGAATGAGAAGGGCGGTATTGATAAGTAATAGATAATAAAATATCATTCCAACCAATGCATAACTGCCCACTTGAGTATCTTTCATTATACGAAGGATGTCAGATTTTGTATACCCGCCGCCAAAGCCATCAAAAAAATCGGCCAAACCATCCTCGTGTAATCCACCAGTAAGTATATACCTCACTAAAAGACTAAGTACAATAGCCAATATAGGGGGGAAAAGCATTGAGAAGCCCATCCAAGCTATTGCCGTAATTCCAGCTGTTATCCAGCCCGTAAATGGCCAGAAACAAATCATCTTTTTGAAACTTTCAACAGGTATCTCAACTAGCTTCCATACAGGAAGTCGGGTAAAGAAAGTGATGGCAGCTGCCAATTGATATATTAAATTTCTCATTGATCAAAATTCATTTCTACAAAAAAACAGAAGACAAAACTCATCCCTTTACCTTCATTTCTATCCCCGACACCATCAATACAACTTCATCTGCCTTAGCAGCAATGTGTTGATTTACCCATCCGATGAGATCTGTGAAACGACGTTGCAAATCATTCGCAGAAATACCACCCAAACCAATCTCATTGGTCACAAAGATAAAATGAGCTTCTTGCTGAATGAATTGATCAAAGCTTGAAGTGAGCGCTGCGAATGATTGTAGTGTGTCACCATCAAAATCTGTAAAGAAGTTGGTACTCCACAGGGTTACACAATCGATGACCACTACCCTACCCGATACATTTACCAATTGCAAATCTTTCAACTCCTCTACATTGGTCCACTCACTTCCTCGATCAGCTTTATGACGCTCTATCCTTAGGCGGTGTTCCTCGTCCCAAACGGCTGATGTAGCTAAGTAAATTGGATTATCAGAAAGTGAAAGTGCTAGATTCTGAGCGTATGTACTTTTTCCAGAACGTTGTCCTCCAGTAATAAGGGTGATTTTTTTCATGGATTATTTGATTTTAAAATAATACTTAGGCTTATAGTCTAGCATAATTTCAGGGTGAAAAATTGCAGTATAATCAGCCAAAACCACATCAGGTTCCATGGTTCCTTTTTCATAAAATGGAGTTTTCGCAGAATTCATTCCAAAGACATTTTCACTCTTAAAAGCCTTGAAATTACTGTACAATTCATACTCTTCTTTCAATTTATCATAGGTCAAATCACCTTGAACATCGTTGTATTTTATCAACCAAAAATCTGCATTAACAGCTTTTTCATATACTTTTTCGAAAGCCAAAGGTATTGAACCCGTATTTTTCAAATCAGCCCACAAGTAAGTGGCCCCAGCATCCTTCAGAAATCGACCAATATAACTATCCCCACCAGAGATATACCAGGTATCCCCATACTTTTTCTCAATAAAAACGGTAGGTCTTGATTTTGTAGCCTCCACCATTTTACATACTTCTAAATAACGACTCTCTATGGCCGAAAAAATAGAATCTGCTTTTCGTTCCTCACCAGAGAAGGCAGCTTCAAACTTGATCCACTCAGAACGACCCAATGGCGATGCTTCTAAATAGGATGCATCCTTTGCCACTACAATTCCCACATTTTTAAATCGATCATCAACACTATTTTCAAAGGGAGAAACTACTAATATATCAGGAGCAGCAGCCATTAATTTCTCAATGTTGATGGCTGTGTACATACCCAAGTTTATCACCCTGCCACTTGCTACACCTTTTTGAATATAGGGAAAATTCATATATTGTGGTTCACAAACTGCAATAATCTGATCTACATGACCCAACAGTTCCCACATCCCTGCGTGTACAGCTGAGCAGAGGGCCACCTTTTTAACTGGCACTTTTACAAGGGTTCCAAGAGGTAAATTGGCAGGTACAGGCTTATTCCTATCCACTAGAATATAGTTTTCTAAATTTTGTGTACTGTCCCAAGGACTTCGAACGATGATTTGCGTATAATTGTCAAAATGCTGAATACGAAAGCCTTTGGCATATCGAATTTCAGAATTGCTTTCTTGAACAATGGACTTCTTCTCATTTTTCGATTGATGACATGCAGTAAAAACCGAACTTATAAAAACTAGTAACAATATTAGTCTTGTAATCATCTATTTATAAATTATTTAACAAACTTCTTGCGAAAGTTTATTTTTAGGTTTTTATTTGTTTATCAGTAATCCGTCCGACCGCTTGAAGCGGTCGGACGGGGTCGTAGCAGTCAGCATAAAAATGACAGTTTACATACAATTAGGACTTTTGCAAGAAGTCTATTGAATAACTAAGCCATTTGTATATCAGCAAAAGTACCTTGATTGTTCATCATTGCCAATGCTGCATCAATGATGCCGAAAGCCAATGCCGCACCAGTTCCCTCGCCCAAACGCATATTCATCATCAACATTGGTTCCAGTCCTAAGTCCTCAAAAACAGCCACTGCACCAGGTTCTGCTGAACCATGAGAAGGGAGAATATAGCCCTTTACGGCTGGGCAAAGGCGGGTTGCCAAAATTGCTGCTACACCAGAAATAAAACCATCCATCACCACAGGCTTTCTACGTGAAGCTGCCCCTAAATAGACGCCTGCCATAAATGCAATATCAAAACCACCAACGGCTGACAATAGTTCAATTGGATCGTTCACATTGGGTTGGTGCTTTTCGAAAGCCAAACGAATGACCTCTTTTTTACGTTCCAAGCCAGCATCATCCAATCCTGCACCTCGTCCAACCAATAAATCAAGATTCTTGCCAGTAAAACCATAAAGCATGGCACTACTGGTAGTCGTATTGGCAATCCCAACCTCGCCTGTACCCAATAGTTCGTAACCATTGTCAATGGCTTTGTGGGTCTCTTCAATACCAATTTCAATAGCCTGTATTGCTTCTTCACGACTCATGGCGTACTCTTTGGTGAAATTAGAAGTACTTCTACGAATTTTTCGGTTGATAACCCCTTCTGTAGGAACATCATTTAACAATCCTAAATCTACAACATGAAGATCAGCCCCTGCATTTTTTGCCAATGCGGCTACACCCGAAATCCCTTTCACCATACAATCGGCCACAAGACAGGAGATTTCTTGTGGAAAGGATGCTACACCCTCCTCATAAATACCATTATCGCTACAGCCTATCATAATGGTCTTTTTACCGATGGTGTTTTGAACTTGCCCAGTAATTCCGGCCATCTGTTTGGCAATGTCCTCCAATTTTCCAAGACTTCCTTGTGGTTTCAATAAAAAATCCAGCCGATTTTGAGCTGCCTCCATAGCCGCTTCATCCAAGGCTTGGATGGCGTTGATTGTTTTTTGTAACATGATTCTCTATTTTAAATATTTGTAATATAAGGAATTAAGACACACAAAAGCATTAAAATTTCACATTTCTGATTGATCGGTAGTGCTTTTTTCACATCAGAATAAGTCAGTTCTCTATCAGTAGACCCAATATATGGTTTATCTACTATTTTTCCAAAATAAGAATTGGGTCCACCAAAGCGACAATCCAAAATGCCTGCCAATGCAGCCTCAGGATAACCCGAGTTTGGACTGGCATGTTTTTTTCCATTTGCAAATACAAAATCAATTTCGGACAATCGATTCGACACCAATAACATAATCAGAGCAGTTATCCGTGCAGGGAGATAATTCGCCACATCATCCAAACGTGCAGCGGCACGACCAAACAACAGGTAACGATCATTTTTATACCCAATCATCGAATCCAATGTATTGATCATTTTATAGGCAAACATACCTGGAAGTCCCAACATAACAAACCAAAAAAGCGGAGCAATAACTCCGTCGCTCAGGTTTTCGGCCAAAGTTTCTAAAGCAGCCGTACGAATTTGTTGCGGTTCGAGTGTTGCCGTATCACGCCCAACGATACGTGACAATTGCTTTCTGCCACTCTCCACAGATTGTTCCAATGCATCAAATACTGCCCTCACTTCTTTCCGAAGGGTACGTGCTGACAAACAATAAAAAACAAGGATAGCAGTAAACAGAACTATTAGAATTGGATTGTATAATGCTATCCCACTGTAAATTAATTTTGTAACTACAAATACAGCAGACACCAAAACAAATGTCAATACCGCCCCCTTGAGCAACAATCCTCTTCCCTTGTTCATCCGCTTTTCGCCCAAAGAAATGAGCTTCCCAAAACCAACTATGGGGTGCGGAAGTTTTACCGGATCGCCAAAAATCTGATCCAGTACAAAGCCAATCACCAAGCCTATCATTGTGAAATTTTGTGCTCCCATTCTTTTAGTCTTTCTATTAGTAGTTTATTTTCTTTGGGTGTCTGTGAGCAAATGCGAATATATTCCCCTTCTAAACCGTCGAAGTTGGTAGCTTGCCGCACGAGTATTTTGTTAGATAATAAGAATATTTTTAATTCTTCAGCGCTCCCCTTTTTAAGATTCACCAAAAAATAGGGAGTTTGAGAAGGCATCGTTTCGAAGCAATTCAGCGAATTGATTTCAGCTTGTAAATCAGCACTTTCGCTAAGTAATTGTTCTAATTCAAAATCCCCCCCATTATGTTGCAACAGATACTTACCCGCTTCGATGGCCAAGGTATTTACACTCCAAGGAATTCGGTAGCGCACTATTTTCTGAACTATTTTTGAATTGGCAACCAAATATCCCAATCGTAATCCAGGAATTGTATAGCGCTTGGTCAGTGATTGAACAATAATTAAATTATCAAGAAGGGAAACCTCTTTGTTCAAAAGTCCGTCTTGCAAGGTAAAGTCAATGTAGGCTTGATCAATTACAAAAATAGACGACGGAAAGCTCGAAATTAATTGTTTTAGCTCAAGAGCTGAGAAACAATATCCATCTGGATTGTTGGGATTGCAGATCCACACCAAATTGGGTTGATGCTTTTCGATATTGATAACCAAATCACTACGATGCGTAGTCAGTAATTGGTGTTTTTGCAATAAACAAGCATCTGCGTATTCTGAAAATGTAGGGGTAACCACCAAAGAACTAGCACCATAAAAAGATTGGGCAATCAAATAAAAAGCCTCTGTAGATCCATTGCAAATTATGATTTGATTGGAATCTAGCTGGTTTTTATTGGCCAAAAGTAACTGAAGCGACTCAGCGCTTGTTTCCGGATAACGCCTAGTGAGGGGCATTCGAGTGAATAGATGCTGGTACAATTCTGAATGATCAGCTCCCAACCAAACATTAGAACTAAAATTAGCCTTCAGTTCACCCACATATTCATCGCCATGTCCATTTATCATTTTCTTACTCTCCTTTGGTGCTAGGGTTTATCATTTCATAGACCAATTCCATATTCACATGTTTGCGTACATGATCGGCCAGTTTATCAAACTGCTCCTCCTTAAATTTAAAATAATCGAAAGGAGCCTGCTTGGATTTCTCAAGAACATAGGGTTCAATCAACAAATCCACAAACTCTGCATTATCCAAAATTCCATGTATATAAGTGCCGAAGCATTTCTCCACAACACAACCATCTGTAGCCCCATTTTCCAATAGATTCAAAGGCTCAACTTCAAATAAATGTTCAGTTCTTCCATTGTGAATTTCGTAACCCGTACAGGCTGTATTTCCATTTTTCAGTTTAAAATTAACCTGTTTGGTAA
Organism: Paludibacteraceae bacterium; assembly: GCA_947445425.1. Taxonomy (GTDB): domain Bacteria; phylum Bacteroidota; class Bacteroidia; order Bacteroidales; family Paludibacteraceae; genus Paludibacter. Next base: position 4,667 of record CANFFA010000046.1, on the reverse strand, counting down.
TTTTATCACCTTCTAAAATTGTAGTGATGGGCAATAAGTTTAATCCCGGCAATTGTCGAAGATCACTTTCTATCCCTTGTGGATCAAGCAATTCTATCCCTAGCATTTGATAACCGCCACAAATACCCAGCACGGTTTTTCCATTTTTATGCGCCTGAAGAATGGCTTGTGCTAATCCATCCCTACGCAGGATTTGTAAATCGTGTAATGTATTTTTGGTACCGGGAAGAATGACAATGTCCGCCTCAGCTATTTCGGAGGCTTGATTGGTATAATAAAGATGAACCCGCTCATCGTGTTCCAGCGGATTAAAATCGGTGAAGTTGGACATGTGTTGTAATAATACGACAGATACATTCACTTTACCCGCCTTTGCATCCCTATTCTTGGTATGCAACATCACCGAATCTTCCTCTTCAATGTGTATATCCCGAAAATAAGGAACTACGCCTATCACTGGTATTTTACATAGCTCTTCAAGCATCTTTACACCAGACTCAAACAGGCGCATGTCCCCTCTAAATTTATTGATGAGAATTCCTTTCACCAGTTTTCTTTCCGCTTCAGAAAGTAAAAGTATAGAACCATATACGGAGGCAAAAACACCGCCACGGTCTATGTCAGCCACTAAAATAACGGATGCTTTAGCGTGTGCTGCCATGGGCATGTTCACCAAATCTACTTCCCGCAGGTTAATTTCGGAAATACTGCCTGCACCTTCCAAAACAATGGGATTGTAACGAGTGGCCAATCTATCAAATGCAGCACATACTTCTTCACGAAGCACAGCTTTGTTGTTGGAGGTAAAATAATCGATGGCATGCTGATTGCCAATGGATTTACCATTAAGGATGACCTGACAAATGGTATCGGCAGAGGGTTTAAGCAGCAGTGGATTCATGTCGGTATGGCAAGGGACACCCGCTGCTTCGGCCTGCACGGCTTGCGCACGACCAATCTCCAAACCTTCGGGCGTAGCAAAGGAGTTCAAGGCCATATTTTGGGCCTTGAAAGGAGCCGGTGAATAGCCATCTTGCTTAAAGATACGACAAAAGGCAGCCGTAATGACGCTTTTGCCAACATCGCTGCCGGTACCGACAAACATGAGGGGGGAGAGATTCTCTATCATATGAATTAAAAAAGAAATAACAGAAACCAGGAGATGGCAGTCGCCCGTTTTCTGTTATTTCAAACAATGCATTGGCTTAGAAACAATGACTGCTTTTTGATTTATTTTTTGGAAGTGAAAATTACTTTTTGTGGATTTAGTCCTGTAGTGAATTTGTATTTCTCCACACCTGTTTGTTCATAGCAGTGCATTGTACCATTATTCTTATAATCTGTTTCGCTAATGTAAACCAAATTTGTAATGGGGTTAACGTCAATACTAGAAGTATTTGATTTAATTAAATCTGCTGATATAAAGGTCGTTGCAGTTGCAGGGTCGTTTTTCACATCATAAACATTGAACTGTTTATTTTGAACCGTCCAAGAAGCATCATAATCAGAATAATACATATAGGCTTTTTCGCCAGATATAGCCATACGTGTAGCTTTGATATTTGGTAATTCAGTTACAACATCTGTAGTGCAATTAATTTTTACTAGCATTGGTTTAATAGAACCATAGTTTCCATTGGTAATTACATAAATATCACCATAATTATCTGCTAAAACAGAGCTTGGGTTTAGCCCCACTTTCATTTTTTTCGTCTCTGTAAATGTTGTTAAATCAATAACAGAAATTGTACTGTCTTTGGTCATATTTAGTCCACCAGAATTGGCAACATATAATTTGTTGTTCACAATAGCGCAACCCTCTGGATAGCTACCCACATTGGTTGTTTTGGTAATAGTAAGACTTGTAGTGTCCAGCATGGCTACGGTGCCTTTGCCTTCAACACCCAAAGTTTTGTCCCATACAGTAACATATACTTTACCATTTGCTTTTGCAAAATATCTTGGATAACATTTTGAGCCAGTAATAATATTTAAAACAGATATTGATTTAATAGAAACAGCTGTTTTTGCATCAATAACTTCAATAATACCTGAACCGTAGACCGAAATATAGATTTTACTTCCATATTGAATCATGTCTTGCCCAGTATCACCTAAATCACGGTTGTTTTTTACACTAAAGGCATCGGCAGTAATAACCTGAGTTGTTGAATCAAAGTAATTTAGTATTGAATTGTTTGAATCCATCTTTCCACTATTCAGTACAAGTAATCCAGTGCTAATTACAAAGCTTGGTTTTTCTTCAATGTCAATTTTTGGTTCGCATGATGTCATAGTAAAAATTGCTAATGCGGCAATTAAAAGAAATTTAAATCTGTTTTTTGTTTTCATAATTTTGTGTTGATTGTTATTGTTAAATTGATTTTGAAAATGTAACTCTGAAATTTCGACCAGGCATAGGATAAAATTTAATCACTTCATATTGAGTGTCCAAAATATTTATCAACTCTGCTTTTATCACTATCGTTTTTATTTGTGTTGAAAAATATACCGAATGTTCGCTAAAGGCATAGAGAATACTGTTTAATGAATTATAATCTACCCAGCGCAAACCCGAATAGAGCAAATTATATCCCAACTCCATAATTTTGTTTTTGTATGTGATGGATCCTGCACCCGAGGTAAATGGTGTGTAGGGTATTTGTTTTCCATAGGTGAAAGAGCTTGGTGTCATGTCCGTGGCTTTGTTGTAAGTGTAGTTGACTCTAATTATTAATTCATCAGCGGGTGTAAATTTGATGGCAGATTTGTAATTAAAATCTACTCCTTGAATTTCAACATAGTCTTTGTTTTCCATCGACCACCTGGCTGGCCCCTTAGGACTTGCAATTATTTTATCTATAACACTATTGTGATAACCGTCGATACTCAATTCTATATCGTTAAAAAACAATAGATTGCTTAATTGATAAATGACTCCAATATTATATTGATTTGTGGATTCTGGTTTCAAATTTGAATTACCAAAATCTTGATAGTATAAATCATTAAAGGATGGAAGACGGAATATATCTTTATAGAATGCTCTTACATTCAAGCTTTCACTGGGTAATAATTGATAAGAAACACACATTGAAGGACTTAATCGCTTTCTATTAGGAGCTGCACTTCCTATTTTCACTTGCTCTTGGGTGAATGTACCCAAAAGACTAGCAAAAGCAATGAACCTATCTAAACTATATTTTGCTGATAAATTTACAAGTTCTGTATTTCGTTTTGGGTGGCCAAAATTATTATTGTAAATGCTTTTGGCTTCCAATGTATTTAACCACCAGTCGGCAGCAATGGAGGTAGCAATGCCACATATTGGTTGATATTTTACCGAATAGGAGCTATAGTACTCATCTTGTGTATATTCAGAATTATAGGCTAAGTCAGTAAAATTTGTATTCTGCTTATTATATTTGGCAAAAAACTGCTGTTGTAACCACGGTGAGTTTTTTCGCAAATAATGAAATTGAGTAAATAAATTATTTTCTTTCATACGTTGCTCGCTATATCCATTGTAAAATATATTGGCAGGCAAGCCCCTGTCCGATTGTAAATAATTACTCTTTATTGATATTGATTCTTTGTCATTTGGTTGGTAGACAGCATTTAACTCGCTGCGTATTGAAGTAACATCTCCATTTGTTCTGGTCAGCACTGCCGATTGATTCGTTAAATTACCGTAGTGTTGGACAAATTGATATTTACCATTCGCAAAAAGAGCGTCGGAGGTGAAATTGACACTCCATTTATTATTGAAGTTTTTATTTAGATGTACAGTTGGGTTGATAAGTCCAAATGGACCTGTTTTAGCGGATATTTTGGCATCAAAAGTCTTTAATGAATTGTAGATAGGTGTTTTTGTCGTGATGTTTAACACTCCCGAATAGGAATACATACGTGCAGTTTGAAATACATCATTGGGTTGCCCGTTGGAAACTGAAATCTCGGACACATTTTCTAGTGAATAACGTGCTAAATCTATCTGACCGGTTTGCACATCGCTTAGCATCACACCATCGTAACTCACGCCCGTATGCATTGCCCCCAAACCCCTAATGGAAACCGTTTTCATCCCTCCTATCCCACCATAATCCTTCACCGTTACCCCAGCAAAGTGTTTGGCAACATCGCTAATGGAGCTTGCATTCAAACTTCCAATTTCTTTCTCTGAAAAAACTTGCACCGGCATGGCCGCACGTACCAATTGCTGATGCTGTCCATTGACAGTCACCTCTTTAAGATTTTTATTGCCCAAGGAATCTACACTATATGCCACAGCAAAGCCCTGTTGCGAAAAGAGCAACAGACTGAAAAGCAACAGAATACACGATTGAAATTGTTTTTTGGACACAGTGAAACTATTTGACGATGAATGAACCGTTCAAATAGCTTTCGGAAATTAACCCACAAAGGCAAAAGGATGATGTTTTTGCGTATGTTTCGTAGCTTTTTCCTCGAAAGCTTCTGAAATTGTTGTAGGCTTGGCAGGTCTTCTGACTCACTCCCGTTCTTGAACGCCTTCCCGATTTCAGAAAACTGAAAATTCCAGTGGCAAAAGTATTGTTCAAAACGTTTTTAAATTAATCACTAATCCTTTACAATTAATCATTAATTTGGAGCTTACAGCAGCGGGACTGTACAGGAATTACACCTGT
>CANFFA010000045.1 GCA_947445425.1 Paludibacteraceae bacterium | reverse complement strand
TTCTAATTTCTGAAATTGGAGTAGCTCCAATACGAAGTTGAGCATCGAATCTTTGTCTCATATTTTGAATCTTTGAAGGTTTGTGTCTATTTCTACTCAAAGATAATCAATATTCAGCTATTAATCAAGTATTTGACCTATAATTTTAAGCGAATGGTAAAATTATTCAACGGTCAAATTAAAGAGGTATATCCTCATATTCAACACGATACTAATTTCCGTTCAGACACTACATAAATTGAAATTATGGATAGCAGGAAATGAACTTCAAAAAAAGTTCAAGAACTTTGTTGAACCGACTTTCCAACAAGTTGATACTCTTCAACAGCAAAACACCCAACTTCGTCAAATCCGTGACCGTTTGTTGCCACGATTGATCAGTGGGAAGCTGGAGGTGAAATAAATGGTGGTGAGTAGGTTACAAACTCTAACCAACTGAAAATAATTTCAATAATAAAATCACAACATTCGTTTAGCATGAAAAACAAAATTCAATTATTCGAAGAAAAGAAAGTCCGCACAGTTTGGGACGACGAAACGGAGGAATGGTATTTCTCTGTTATCGATGTAGTGGAGGTATTGACAGATACCGACCGTCCACGTAAATATTGGAACGATCTGAAAAAGAAGCTTAATACAGAAGGAAGTGAACTGTCCGAAAAAATCGGACAGTTGAAAATGAAAGCTCCCGATGGTAAAATGCGACTAACAGATGTTGCGAATACCGATCAGCTTTTCCGCTTAATTCAATCCATTCCGTCGCCCAAAGCAGAATCATTTAAACTGTGGATTGCACAAGTGGCCAAAGAACGCTTAGACCAGATTCAAGATCCTGAATTGTCCATAGAGCAAGCCATGATGGACTACAAACGCCTGGGCTATTCCGATAACTGGATTAACCAACGACTCAAAAGCATTGAAATCCGTAAAGACCTGACCGACGAATGGAAATCGAGAGGATTGGAAGAAGGTGTTCAGTTTGCCTCTCTCACGGATATTATTTATAAAACATGGGCAGATAAAACGGCTAAAGAATACAAACAATTCAAGGGACTGAAAAAAGAGAATCTTCGTGATAATATGACGAATACCGAATTGGTATTGAATATGTTGGCAGAGCTTTCCACCACCCGCATATCGGAGACAACGAACCCCGATACTATGCAAGAACATGAACAGGTTGCCAAACAAGGCGGAGAAATTGCCCGGAATGCTCGTCTGGAACTCGAAGCCAAAACAGGCGAAAAAGTAATTTCGCCATTGAATGCCCAAAAAGGTATTTTGAAAAAGAAAGAGGATGAAATTGATTTATAAACGGGACTTGGAGCAAAACTCACAATAAGAAGAAAGAGCATCCTGGAAAAATAAATAAAACGGAAATGGCAAATTACATATCGGAAGATCAAATAGAAAAGGCTGTAATTGAGGTGTTCACGCGCAACCTCGGCTACCGCCATATCAATTGCATGGACAATGACACTACGGGTCGTCAGTCCGAAACAGAAGTCGTCATTAAACCATTGCTCCGTCGAAAGCTGATAGAGTTAAACAAAGGACTTCCCGAGTCTGCCATTGATGAGGCTTTTGAGCAAATTTGTCAGACCCGTTTGGATAAATCGGAATTTACAGCAAACAAAGAAATTTCTGGTTTAATCAAAAACGGTATTCAGACTGAAATCAACAACGCCAACGGTAGAAAAGAAACTGTAAACGTAAAAGTGGTGGACTTTAACGAGCCAACTAAAAATGATTACCTCGTTGTTTCGCAACTATGGATACAAGGGCAGTTCATCCGCCGCCGCCCCGACTTGATTGTTTTTCTAAACGGACTCCCCATTATATTTATTGAGCTGAAAAACAGCAACATTGCCGTGCGCAATGCCTACGACGACAACCTTACCAATTATCGCCGTGATATTCCACTCTTATTCCATTACAATGCCCTCTGTATGTTGAGCAATGGATTCGAGACAAAAGTGGGCAGCTTTAATGCGGGTTATGGACACTTCTTCAACTGGTTACGTCCAAACACAGAAGAACAAGTACCAGATAAAAAACGCATTCAGCAGTACGGTGTCAGTTTGGATTATGCCGTTTTGGGTCTTTGCGACAAACGGAAACTATTGGATTATGTCGAAAATTTCATACTTTTCTACAACGATATAGCCAAAATTGCCGCCAAAAATCACCAGTTCTTAGGCGTAAACAATGCCATTGACAATTTCTCACTTCGTCTGAAACACGATGAAGCAGGAACCGACAAAGGAAACAAAGGGAAATTAGGCGTTTTCTGGCACACGCAAGGCAGTGGAAAGAGTTATAGTATGATATTCTTTGCCCGAAAGGTGTTTCGTAAATTCACCGGGAATTATACTTTTCTGATTGTGACCGATCGTGATGATTTGGATGGTCAAATTTATCGGAACTTTTTGGGTGCAGGTGCATTCAACAAAGAAACCAAATGCCGTCCCACCAATGGTGAAGACTTGCGTGGATTGCTTCAAACCAATACCCGCTACATATTTACCCTGATACAAAAAATTAGATACCCCAAAGGTCAGGCTTATCCTATATTGTCAACTCGCAACGATATTATTGTTATCATAGACGAAGCCCACCGTACACAATACAAAGATTTGGCGGAAAATATGCGTACCGGCTTACCCAATGCACAATACATGGCATTTACCGGAACACCCTTATTGGGTAGCAAAAAACTAACTCATGATTGGTTTGGCGAAAATGTATCGGAATACAACTTCAAACAAAGTATTGAAGATAAAGCTACTGTTCCACTTTTTTACCACAAACGTGTTCCGTCAGTATTGCTTCAGAACGATGATATTGATGATGATTTGGCGGATATTGTCAGTGATGAGAACCTTACGGAAGCCGATCAAATCAGATTGGAAAAAGAGTTTGCAAATGAAATGAGCGTTTTAAAAAGGGACGATCGGTTAGAAATAATTGCTCACGATATTGTCTATCATTTCCCTCGTCGCGGTTATTTGGGTAAAGGAATGGTAATTGCCATTGATAAGTTCACTGCCGTAAAAATGTACGACAAGGTGAAGCGCTTGTGGGAAGAGGAGAAACGAAAACTACAAACGCAAATAAACTCACTAAAGGATAGCAAAGAAAAAGAGGAACAAAAACGGTTACTGGATTGGATGCGCAAAACCGATATGGCGGTGATTGTAAGTGAAGAAGCAGGCGAGGAGGAAAAATTTGAAAAACAAAACCTGGAAATTAAGTCCCATAGAAAACGGATGCTTACACCCGACGAAAATGGATACGACCTGGAATATAAATTCAAAAAGCCTGAAGACCCATTGAAACTTGTATTTGTTTGTAGTATGTGGCTTACGGGATTTGATGCACCAACCGTTTCGACCCTTTATATTGATAAGCCTATGAAAGACCATACCCTCATGCAGACCATCACACGTGCAAACAGGGTGACCGACTTTTTGATAAATAACAAACCAAAGAAAAATGGTTTAATTGTCGATTACTACAACGTTTTCCGAAACCTTAAAAAAGCATTTGCTTCCTATGGTGGTGGTACTTTTGGTGGTACTTCTTCAAACGAAGATGTACCGGTACAAGAAAAAGATCAACTGTATGTGTTACTTGCCGATGCCATAAATGAATGTAATCTATGGAGTGCGACCATTGGTGTTAATCTGACAGAAATCAGTGATTCAAAGCTACTTTTCAATAAGTTGGGATTATTCGATGACTTTGCAGACACCATTGTAGCAAATGATGAACACAAAAAACAGTTTGTGGTGTATGATAATACCATTGACGCTCTATATGAAGCCTGTAAACCTGAAATATTGGGTCGTCGCAAAGATTTTCCTTTGGCAGCTATTATTCATTATTTGCGTGAAGTGATAGACGGTAAAGCGGATAGAGTTGACTTGGAGAGTGCCAAAAGACGTATTGGTCAATTGTTGGACGAAAGCATTGTGGCACAGGAAGTAGAAGGAAACAGAAATAAACCGTTTGTAGAGAATATTGCTGCCGATGGAAATGCATTTACCATTAAACCCTGGAAGCAAATTGACCTAAGTAAACTGGACATTGAGAAATTAAAAGAAGAGTACAAAACAGCCCCACATAAGAACATTGAAATTGCTGACCTGAGAGCATTTATTTCAGATAAATTGCAACAAATGATGGAGCGAAATGTAACTCGAATCAGCTTTGCCCAGAAATTGCAGGAAATCATTGACCGTTACAACTCCGGTAATGCAACCAACGAAAACTTCTTCGACGATTTAATGGACTTTGTGGATAAAATGCGTGAAGAAGAAATGCGTGCAGCCAAAGAAGGCTTGACCGATGCCGAACTGGAAATTTTCGACCTACTCAAAAAAGAAAACCTGACCAAAGACGAAGAGCAAAAAGTAAAATTGGCTGCAAAAAGTTTGTTGCATAAATTACAGGAAGAGCGCCCAACAGTGCTTATTACCGACTGGTTTAAAGACACCCAAACCCGTATGATTGTGCAACAGGCTATTAAAAAAGTATTGAATGACACACTACCTGACAGTTACGAACGTGCAATATACAGCCTGAAATGCGATAAAGTATATGACCACTTTTTGACCATGGCTCAGAGTGGTGATGGTAGGGCGTATGTCTAATTAATTCTCCTTTTACGATCAATATACATCATCAGTCATAAATTTAGACTACAATGTCTTGTAAAGTTATGATTGACTTTGGTTTGACCCAAATTTAGGGGTTGAAACAAGATCACTTAAGCAAACTGTAAAGCGTAATAATGCTCGTTTTGAGGGCGATGATTTTATGTTTGAACTTAGCCCGGATGAAGTGCTGGAGTTTTCAAGATCACAATTTGTGACCTTGAACAAAGGTAGAGGAACCAATGTGAAGTCTGCACCCTTTGCATTTACCGAATTAGGTGTAGCGATGTTCAGTAGTGTGTTATCGTTTAAAACGCATAAAAAAAGCGACTGTAAATCACTTACAATCGCTTTAATTACCTGAATATCAACTGGTGACCCCGTTGGGATTCTAACCCAAGACCTTCAGAACCGGAATCTGACGTTCTATACACTGAACTACGGAGCCTTATGAATACAAAGGTAGTGCTTTTTTTCGATTCTAGAAATCATGTTGGAAGCCATTTGGTCGATTTGATATTATAAATGGAGTGTAATTGTTGAGATACAATACTTGAGCAGTGTAGATTTCCTGTTTTTTCGAAATGAGATTTTGAAGGTGTTTTAAATGTCTTTATGAGATTTTATCTTAACTTGGTGAAAAACCTTACCTTTGTATAAAAAATAATATGCCAAAAGTATATTTAGGATTGGGTACTAATTTAGGGTGTAAAGCACAGAATCTAAAGGATGCGATAGATTTAATAGCGCTGAATCTTGGTGAGGTTTGTGAAGTATCTTCCACTTATGTCTCAGAACCTTGGGGTTTTGAATCCAAAAATGAATTTCTAAATTTGGTCTTGCTCTTGGATACCAATCTTTCTCCGACAGAATTATTAGTGCAAACACAAAATTTGGAACAGCGTTTAGGTCGTACTTCTAAAGCTACTGCTGATTACGTTGATCGATTAATTGACATTGATATTCTACTCTATGATGATCTGACTATCGACTCTCCTAATTTGAAAATACCGCATCCACTGATGTTAAAACGGGATTTTGTACTTGTTCCTTTGTCTCAAATAGCACCCCAACTTTTACATCCAACTCTTGAGAAAACGATGCTTGAATTGAAATGCGAGTTAGTTAAAGCTTGATGAACTTATACAACTTCCTTATGTTCTGATATATCATGTCAATAAGAATTATGATACTTTTTTCTTACCTTTGCATTCAGTTCAAAAAATAAGAATAGAATGACTACTGACCAATTGCCAAATCACATCGTTTATAGTAAAAATGTTATTGAGTTTATAACTGTAGCGGCTGAAACTTGTTTGTTTTTAGAACGTGTTTCGGAGTTGGAACGTGATGATTTTGTTAGAAAATCCATTAAATTTTTACCTCTACTTTATCTAAAAGCCTCTTTGATTGATATTCCAAGCTCTGTTTATGATGAAGGTGCTGAGCGTTTTGTCACGGAAGCAGATTATCAGTTTGTTAGGGAGCAACTGGAAGTGATACTTGGAACTGATGATGGATATCTAGAAGTTTATCACCCGGATATGGCTTTGAGTGATACGCCCATTGTAGCTTTTATCTCTGAAAGCCTAGCCGATGTTTATCAAGAATTGAAGGACTTTGCGGCCAATTATCAATTGGGTGAGGTAGATACTATGAATGATTCATTGGTAGTTTGTTTAGAGGCTTTTGCCGAACATTGGGGACAGAAATTGTTGAATGCTTTGCGTGCCTTACATTCTATTCGTTATAATGAAAGTTTTGGATTAGAGGATGAAATAGATCCTTTATCTGTTGATAATAAGAAACTTGATCGTAATTCATTCTTGAGTTTTCAGCAAGAAGAAGAGGACGATCTTGGAAGTTTAATGGTTTAACGACTCCTCCATTTTTTTTTACCCACCTATTGTGATCATATAATAGTTTCTGACTATTAGTGATTCATTATTAATTACTTGAAGTTTATGCTTAAAGCTAAAATATCAAAAGAAGAGGTTAATTTGCTTCCGGTGGTTATTTTCGAAGGAAAAATAACCTTGGTGGATGAATTAGCGAAAGTGAAACAAGCCATTGATGAACTGAGTAAGCATACTGTGGTGGGAATTGATACTGAAACAAAGCCCTCTTTTACCCGTGGGACGCACCATAAAGTTTCTTTGGTTCAAATCTCTACCTTGGACCATTGTTTCTTGTTTCGACTGAATATGATCGATTTTCCCCTTCCTCTGGCCGAATTCTTGGCGAATAAAAATATAATCAAAATAGGTCTTTCTCTTCGTGATGATTTAACAGGACTCAATAGGCGTTATGCATTCAAACCGGCTGGATTTATTGATATACAAGAGATTGCCAAAAATTATGGCGTTATGGAGTTGAGTCTTCAAAAAATTTATGCTATCCTTTTTGATAAAAAAATTTCCAAATCCCAACGTTTGACCAATTGGGAAAGCCCTGCTTTAAGTGAACCACAACAAAGGTATGCCGCAACGGATGCTTGGGCTAGTTTGCAAATTTATTTACAATTGATGCAAGAGAAAAAACTCACTAAAAAGGCCATTGAACTGCTTGTGTTGGAGGGTCTTCGTGCGCAACAAGCTCTAAGCCAAAGACCCGACACCCCTGTTTTATAGCTATTTTTTAAAATTATTAATTATTCATTGTTAATTATATAGATGATTTCCATCCTCCTCAAGCCTAAAAAAGAAGAAAGTTTATTGCGTTTTCACCCTTGGTTATTTTCAGGTGCTATTCAATCAATTGAAGGTAATCCTGCCGAAGGTGATTTGGTAGAGATTATTGATAACAAACGTAAATTCGTTGCCATTGGTCATTATCAAATTGGAAGTATAGCCGTAAGGGTTGTTTCATTTGATAAAATCTCTATTGATGATGATTTTTGGACTTCTAAAATTCAACGTGCTTATGCTATGCGACTTTCATTGGGTTTGGTAAATCCAGGCAAGAATGATACTTATCGTTTAGTACATGGGGAAGGTGATTCCTTGCCAGGACTAATTGTCGATGTGTATGCCGAAACTGCAGTAATGCAAGCACATTCAGTTGGAATGCATGAAACTCGAAACATTTTAGCTGCTGCCATTGTAAAAAGTGTTCCAGGGGTTAAAAATGTATATTACAAATCCGAAACGACCCTACCTTTTAAAGCTCCTATTGCTCCAGAAGATGGTTATTTGATTGGTGAAGAGACCAGTACACTCAGTGCCTTGGAAAATGGACTTGAATTTCATGTGGATTGGTTAAGGGGTCAAAAAACGGGTTTCTTTATAGACCAAAGGGAAAACCGTGCCTTGCTAGAACGTTATTCGGCAGGGAAGTCTGTTTTGAATATGTTTTGTTATACAGGCGGTTTTTCTGTTTATGCTATGCGCGGTGGTGCTAAAGTAGTACATTCGGTGGATAGTTCTACAAAAGCGATTTTGTTAACGGATAAAAACGTGGAGACAAATTTCCCGAATGACTTACGACATAAGTCTATTGATGTTGACGCTTTTAAGTATTTGAATAATCTAGGAGAATTGGAGCAGAAATATGATTTGATTGTGCTTGATCCGCCTGCTTTTGCCAAACATAGGGATGCGCTTCGCAATGCACTGAAAGGTTATAGAAGGTTGAATGCTAAAGCTTTTGAACAGATTAAGCCTGGTGGTATTGTTTTTACTTTTTCATGTTCCCAAGTAGTCAGTAAGGAGCAATTCAGATTGGCTGTGTTCAGTGCTGCTGCCGAAAGTAAAAGAAATGTGCGCATTCTTCATCAATTGTCACAACCTGACGATCATCCCATTAATATATACCATCCTGAGGGTGAGTATTTAAAAGGATTAGTATTATGGGTGGAATAGTTGTCCGTATTTATACCAATTTAAATACTCTTTAAGTTGGTATTTTTAAATATTTGTTCTGATTAATTTTTTTATTTCAATTGTATTGTTATATTTGCAGTTCGAAAAATCAAAAACTAACCTAAACACAAAAGCCTATAGCCTATTCATACTTTAAAAACCCTAAATTTGTAAAGTTATGAATAATCTAAATCTGTTAACCGATGACGAATTGGTGAAATTGTATGAGACAGGCAATAACAATGCTTTTGAAATTCTGCTGCAGCGCTATAAATCGAAAGCCTATACCTATATCTATTTGATTGTGCGTAATAGGGATTTGGCAGAAGATATTTTCCAAGATACTTTTATTAAAGCAATTTCTACCATACAGCAAGGTAGGTATCAAGCATCAGGCAAGTTTTTAGCCTGGGTGAATCGTATTGCTCATAATTTGATTATTGATCACTTTAGACGACTTAAGTCTGAAAATACTGTCTCTGTGGATGCAGTGGATTATGATATTTTAAATTGTACTAAGCTTTCTGAAAAGAGTTTTGAAGATGTCTTGTCCAATGAACAGCTCTTAGTGGATGTTGTTCAATTAATAGACGCACTACCTCTACTTCAACAAAATGTTATCAGGATGCGCTTTTTTGAGGATTTGAGTTTTAAGCAAATCGCTGAAAAAACAGGTGTTAGTATAAATACTGCTTTGGGTAGAATGCGCTATGCTTTAATGAATATCCGTAGAATAGCAGCTGAAAATGATGTCTACTTAGAGTTGAAATAATTGAGTAATTTATCCTATTGTAATTTATTTGTAATTTCTTTTGATGAATATATAATTTTTTTAGTGCGCTTCCGTTTTAAATATATAAACTTAAAACGTACAAAGGGCCTATGCTAAAAGTTACTGCTTCTTTAAAAAAGGATGACTCAAATACTGAGAAAAATGCGAATGTTCATCCAAAAGCACTACAACCCAGTGCTAAATCTTTAGAAAAAATTATGCAGTTTGCTGCTACTTATAGGGTAGAGAAAATTACCAATGATCAGTTTGTTGAACTGTTTATAAATTAACAAAAAGGGACTTCCAAATCAATGGAAGTCCCTTTTTTATTAGTTAAAGTTCACTATTTTTCTACTGTTTTTATTCCAACGAGCTTGTCGTATCTTTCACCCCAAGCACGGTGGTAAACGTATATTGTATATTCATTTCTTGCTTGCCAATAACTACCCTCGACTCTTTCTGCGTAGGCTTTTTGTTCTCCTTTTGGTTTAAACCAGTATTGGTAATTGTATCCTCCTTGTTTTAGAAGCAAGGTGTGGAAGTATTTGCCACTATTTCTATCGTACTCCATTCTTGCAGTACTGTTTAGTAGATTGTAGTTCAAATCTCCGCCAATAAAAACCTGCCCATCAAAATAGGGTTGAGGGCTTGGGAGATTAAAGTGTACAAACATGTAGTCAGCATCAATGTCACCATCATCAGAGTTTTGCAGATTGATAACAAAGCGTCCATTCACATCAAAATCTTGTGTGTATCCATTTGTTTTCTGAATTTTATTTGGGGTTAGAAAGGCGTGATAGTTGGGACGCTCAAATCTAATTGCATCAATTCCTTCGCTTGCTGCATAAACCGAAGAAATATCAAACCGATGATATTCATTACCACCCTCGAAGATGAGCGCTTTGTTATTTACATAGCTCAGTTTCGTATCCGAAATATAGGTTGGGGATAGTTGTGTTATTTCATTATCGGTTCGATTGTTTTGTTGAACTTTGACTTTTAATTCTGAATTTACATCATTCACTTTGTAGCCATTTAGATTGATGTCAAAATCTAATTGTTGTAATTTGCCATTTAATTCTGTATCAGTATTTCCACGAATACTTGCGCTGATGCTTACCCTTGGTTCGGCAATGGAGAAGCAAGCTTGTAAAATTGGTTTATCTTGTTTGTTGTCTTCGTAAACAAGCACTACATAATTTCCTGAAATTTTAAAGCTCATGTTCTCATTTGGAAGATTGAAATTGTAGTGTGTATATTGTATGCTGGTATTCATAGAGAGTCTACTGCCAGTGATATCACCTGTAGTAAACCCATTTAAGAACTCATTCGTATTAATGCTTGAAAGACTCCAATCCGCATTGCAATGTAGTACCTTATAACTATATGAATGAGCTTGATGTGACATTTCATCAAAACCAATGTTCATTACTTCAGTTCCGTTGAGGCTAAGGATGGGCAAACTTATTTTCTCACCCAAAATTCCGACTTGCAATGTTTTTATATTGGGTTCAAGAATTTGTGTTTGTTGTCTCGTTTCGGCAATTAGGTTTAATTGAATAAAAAGATAAGCATATAAAAATAATTTTCTCATGGTTTTGTGGAATATAAGTAATTTGAACAATATAATGTCGTATTATCGAGTCTACTCAATTAATTTATTTTAATATTTTTGAACGCCAAGAACGCCAAGTTTAGACGACGCAAAG
>CANFFA010000044.1 GCA_947445425.1 Paludibacteraceae bacterium | reverse complement strand
ATAACCCACCCCTTAAGAAAACGAATATGAATACCATAAAAATTTAATGAAATTTTTAATACTCACTATTTACACTTATCATATACCTTCCGCTGCTTTTTGGTCAGTTGTGCTCTGATTTGATCCTTTGCTTCTGTTAGGGCACATTGTCTTTCCAAAGCAAGTATAGAAAGTTCATTTTTAAGGACTTCTATCACTTTCAATTCTTTATTGGATGATAATTCCGATGCCTGCAATTCTTCATTTTTAGCACTAATTTTCAAATCAAGTTGATTCAACCGATTATCACGTTTGAACTCAATTAAATCGATATTATACTTTTGTTTCCTAGAGAGGCTCTTCCAAACAGAGCAGCTATCGATCCGTTGCTGATCAAAATGATTTCTTGCCAATTTTAAACTCCTCGACAAGTGGTCATCAACCAACATGGGATGTTTTGAAGTTTGATCTATGGCTATTCCAATCTGTGCATCAAGAGTATAAGTACTGAAAATGCAAAAACAAAAGACAATGATTCGGTGATAGTTTTGCATCTGAGTTATATAAAAATTGAGCATTCTAGTTTCACTTTCTATGATTAAATCTATCCAATGCTTTATTTTCTACGATCAATGCATCGTGAATCAACTTGAAATCAACCGATGATTTCACATTTGTTCGCTGAAATGACGGAGCTTTTGATGAACTGACTTTTACACCAGAAATTTGGCCAATCGCTTTAGCCAAAAGGGCTTCGTTGGTATCGCCCAACTGATTTTTAAAATCATCCTCCACAAAAAAATCTGGTGCAAAACCATTTGTAAAATCACTCAGATGATCCTTGTTGAAATACTTTAAGAATATTGGCATAAAGGCCCAATTATTTTTAAGATTTTCTGTGTCATGAACAAGGGTAGAACCAACATTTTTACCCACAGTAGTATCTCCAATTAACACGCAAGGAAAAAAAGGTTTTAGTCCATTGATAACCATTTCACTGGCTGAAGCAGTTCCTTTTCCTGTCAAAAAGAAAATTCTTTGAAGATTGCTACCCATATTTTGAATGGGAACAGTTGTTGTCGATGGAAAAGTGGGATTGATGGTCGTGACAAAATTTGAGACAAAGGGATTTTCAGTACTCTGTTTTTTGAAATCAGCACTGTTGAAGTAGTCTGTTAAAATTTTATTATACTGAGTATAACTAAAAACTTTATCAGTAGTCAAATTAGGAACCAACATACTGGAAAAGTTGATGGCTGAAGTCATCATTCCACCATGGTTATAACGTAAATCAATGATCAATTCACTTACATTTTGAGCTTTAAAACTACTAATTATAGTGTTTAACTCTAAATCATATTTCTTTGAATTATCTCCGGCATCATTCGTAAAGAAATTATAGACCAAGTAGCCAATTTTTTTATTCTGTACGGTATAAACTGTATCAATAAAAACAGGATCTTCTTGATAATTAACCGCTTTAGTAATGGTAGTAGCGGAAGTATTGTCTACAAATTCTCCATTTTGAAAAATTGAGAAGGTCACCGCCGCACTTGAGCTTGTATCGTAAAAAAGATTGAGTAACTTACTATAATTCGTCATTGTAAGTTGCTGACCATTAATTTTTCGAAAAATACTTCCCCGTTTAATACCCAATTTATCAGCAACAGTACCTCTTTTGGTATAGATAATTTGGCCTAAAATATTGTCATTAGAATTACTTTCTTGGTATAATTCAAATTCGAAACCAATGTCAGCAGAACTCACCCCATTGAGCTGATTCATAATATCTTTATAGCTTGCAAAAATGGCTGAGAATCTATCCTCCTTATTCTTTAAAGTTTTAAAATAATCTGCAGGATTTACATCAGTCGTTTTAGCGGCTGGAAGCGTCGTATTCCAATAATACAAGTCAGACATAATTCCATAAATCCATTTATTTACATATTGTAAACTTACTTGAGTGGCGGGTTCTGGGGGTAAAGTCACCTCTTTGTCTTTACAAGCAATAAAAAAGATAGTAATGAAGATACAAAATAGAAATCGTTTCATATTGAAGGGCTTAGTGTTAGTTCGATTGAAAAATAATCTGTTTTTATTTAATTAAATGGGGTACAAAACGACTTAAATTGTCAGTAATGAGTGTCGAAGTTTCTCTAATACCAATACCGGCTGCTTCCTGTCCTATTACCCAACTTCCAATCAATGGATAATTGCCATTAAATTCTGGTAATGTGCACAACTCTTGGTAGATAAATCCTTCCTCACCATAGTCGCCCATCGTTTCTGAAATCATTTTTCCATTCTCAAAGAGTTGAATATTGGCTCCTTCTCTTGAAAGAATTGGCTTTTTGGCAAAGTTAAACCCAATGGATGACTTCTCATATTCAGAGAATGTGGGTAATAGATTTTCGTGGCCTTTATTTAATTGCCATAGAATCGGTAAAATAGCTTTATTGGAAAGAATCATTTTCCAACTTGGTTCTATCCAAAAACATTTATTTCTATCAGGCCTCAGATGATTCCCAAATTCTTCATGTAAAAGCCATTCGTAAGGGTAAAGTTTAAAAATATTTTTGATTGGCAACTCCTCCAAATCTCTAAATTCAAGATAATCGGTATTCCAACCAATGTCCATAAGATCAATGAACTTAGTATGATAACCAGCTTGAATTGCACAATCACGCATGTATTCGGAAGTGGTAAAATCTTCCAAATTATCTTTAATTGCAGTAAAATGAAGGGTATGATAGTGAAGATATTCTTTTAAATAACTCCAATAGGCGATCAGCTTTTCGTGAATAGAGTTGAATTGATCTTTGTTCGGATTTGTATCCTGTAACCAATGCCATTGTACTACAGAAGCTTCGAATAAGGAAGTAGGTGTGTCAGCATTAAACTCTAGTAATTTGGGGATTCCGTCTCTCATGGAGAAATCAAAACGGCCATAAATTGCAGGTGCATCATTGTTCCAACTTTCCTCGATTTGCGGAACAAACCATTGAGGAATGTGAAATCTATTGTATATTTTTTTGTCAATTACATATTGCACCGCCTCCAAACACAAGTCCCAAAGTTCATTGGTAGCTTTTTCTATCGCCTCTATTTCTTTGAGTTTAAACTCATAATAAACAGATTCGTCCCAATAGAGTGAATCCAAAGAATGAAATCCAAAACCAATCTCTTCAACTTTCTGTTGCCAATTGGTACGGGGAGTCGTGATGATACGTTGCATTAAATTGTTTTGTTATTATCTAAATTTTAATTCAAACACAGTTGCTTAGGACGATACATGAAAAGCGCTACTACCGAAACCACCTCGAATAGTAGCACTTTTAAAAGCGCTATGACCAATATTTGAACTTTCATGGATACCACCAGAATAGTATCCGGCGCGGCGGTATCCACCCGAGTAATACATTCCATAGGGTCGAAATGCATAATAGCCTCCAAAATGAGAATGACCCTCTGTGCGTGAATATTCGGCAGTACTATCAGAACGTAGGTACACTTTTCTATCGTGTTTCGGCTTTTCATGCTGGCACGAAGAAATGGCCACACTCAGCAAAACTAAATTCACTAATTTTGATTTTTTCATTGACTATTTGACGGTTATATAAACTTCGTAATCTTTTTTGACAATTACATTTATAATTCCTCCATCTTCATTCTCAGCCTCTTCGAAAGTAGTTCCTAATGATGGAATCGTATCAATGTGAACAGTAGTCTTCACAAGGGAGTTCCTACACCAAATCTTATTTGTAGAAATCAACACATCAAAATTATCATTTAAATGTTCAACTTTAATACTTGTTTCTATAGATCCATTTCTTGCAACTTCTGTTACTTTGTCTTCATTAGAATTTCCACTCAAAGCCCATATCACAGCTACTGCTATTAAACCTAAAACGACAAAAAAGATGTTTTTTTGATTTGCATTTACAAATGATTTAAAAGAATCGCTCATAATTTACTAACAGTTTTTGAAGTATTTGGTGTCATTTACTTTAGAATAATTTGCACAAAAGTACTGATTATAATTTAAATACTAAATGATCAAAAATGTATATTAGTCAAATGTCAATAGGGTGCAACTGCCATGATTGTTAGCGAATTACTTGACTTATTGAATGAATAATAAAAGTATTGAGCAAAAGTCCACAGATGATTATTTACTTTTTCACAAACTCTAAAACAACAGTCTTGTTATTTTGCTCTAATTTAACAAAATACACTCCATTTGAAAAAGCGGAAATATCAAAACTTACACCACCTTGCTGCTTCGCGATTTGATGACCAGAAACATTCAAGATGGAAACATTCGCTGTCGAAAGCACTTCAATTCCTTTTATGGATATATAATTTGAAGCAGGATTGGGAACCAAATGCGCTTTGGATTCAGTCTGATGATCAGACAATGAAGCTATAGTAGAACAATTCGAGACTGTCCAATTGCTAAATCCAGTTTTATAAATAGCATTGTCAAGATCACTCACATAGACTTCAAAATAAGAGGCGCCATAGGTTTTATAAGCATAACACATGGCATCAAAAGGAGTTGAATTAGCCGTTTTTGTAGGATCTAAAAAAGGCGTAGTCCATCCTTGTAACATTTGAAACATTGCATAGGCCGAATTACCGAGGGACAAAAGCGG
Source organism: Paludibacteraceae bacterium (assembly GCA_947445425.1). Lineage (GTDB taxonomy): Bacteria > Bacteroidota > Bacteroidia > Bacteroidales > Paludibacteraceae > Paludibacter. Next base: position 6,418 of record CANFFA010000044.1, on the reverse strand, counting down.
GGTGGCAAAAGTGGTCGTAGGTAATCCTGTGAAGACTTTGGTGTTTGTATCTGTAAATCCAGCCAAATTTTCTTGCCAAAAACCAATTTTAGGATTCAAAACACCATCAAAATTGGCCAGTAATTGTGATTTAAGGTAATCAACCAATGTGGGTGAATTGGTATTGTCTGTGGTGTTTTTATAGGAAGGAATAAAAACGTTTTTTGTCGGAAAATAAGTAGTTTGAAGCCTCATACTCACCAACAAAGAATCAACAAACTTGCTCCTGGTGTAATTGGGCAAAGCAGTTTGAAGACTGGTATTCAAACCATTTACATTTCGAATGGCACCAAGTCCTGGTATATTTGTGGCAATGTTGGACAGCACTGGATGATCTTTCAGCGCCACCATCGTTCCTGTGGAGCGACAATAAATGGGATGATTCGCCATTGCTGCCAATAACAGCCGATAGCGTTGTAACAAATACCCATCATAAGGTACTGCTCTGGTAGTAGTCTTTGCAGTCAGCGGATCGGTAAACTGATACGTCGTAACGCCTAGATGTGCCCCAATATAAGCGGGCTCCACTGAATATGCACCAAAAAGAATGGTTAATTTTTTATTGAGACTGTCCAATTTATTCACAATATGATCGATCCCAGCAAAACTATAAACCCCTTCTGCTGTTTCAAAATCGGACCAACTGCTCCGCCACACAAAACCATCCACATAGGAATAATTCCGAATATTGGCATCCCGGTATACTCCTTGGTTGTTGTCTAAAACATAAATACCGGTGGGTTGTCCAAAACAAATACTAGCTAAACCAATAGCTACCAACACTAAGCTAACTCTTAAATATTTTCTCATAATAAACTGATTAATTAATATACAGCCTCAAAAATACAATTTTAATCTCAATAAAAGAGCAATCAGACTCTCTAGATTCATTTTTGATTATCAACTTCACAAACAAAATTGGCTGGATTTCAATTTTGAAATCCAGCCAATGAGAGCTCATTCGACTTATAAATGATCTATTTTTTAATCAATTTTCTTTCAACAGTTCCACCTTTCGTATTAATTCTAAGGATATAGAAACCTTTTGGCAGATCATCTACAGCCACAGTTTCAGAATTGCTTAGCTGTGTTGAGAATAAAACTTTGCCATTTAAGTTGAATACTGACACATTTGCCACATCCTCCAAACCATTTACTGTAAAATACGAAGTTGCTGGATTTGGATAAATGATAATCTCATCAAGATTAGGATTGGTCACATCTGTGTTGGTCATTTCCACAATATTAGTAAAATTTTTCCATTGATAGGCAGCTTGATACAATGCTTTTGAACCCTTTGGCACATACAATGTGCAAGTGGAGAACAAATTAGAATTGAAGAAATAATTATTACTTGTCAAATCAATTGGCACAATAGGATAGGCATAAATAGTGGTTGAAGGACAATGTTCTAGATACTATTGAAAGTATTCAGTAGTATATATTTTCAAAAAAACAGAATTACCGATTCATCATACTCGGTTTTCCTGCCAATTGCGCAGCCGCATCTACGCTGAAAGTACCTTCCGTCACGATTTCATCGCCTTCCTGCAATCCTTTGAGTACCACATAACTATTTCCTAACATTGGGCCTAACTCAATTTCCTGCATTTTGAATACGGCATCCTCCAGCTCTATTTGCTTAATATAGACAACGGAGCGTTTACCTGTCCACAAAACAGCTGATTTGGGAATGACCAGCATGTCTTTCAATTCACCCAGCTGTGCATGCACAATACCGGTAGCAAACATCTCCGGTTTTAGTTTACCGCTACTATTTCCAATTTCCACCCGTACTTTGGCCACTCGTGTCACCGGATCGATGGTTGGATCGACAAATCGAATGGGTGCTGAGAACTTACTGCCCGGCAAGCCGCGCATGGTGAAGGTAATGGTATTGCCCACCCGAAGGAAGGGGAGGTCACTTTCAAAAGCATCAAATAGCACCCATACATTTGAAAGGTTGGCCACATCAAAAAGAACAGTACCTTGGGCTATATAATCACCAGTATTGACCCGCTTGGTAGTGACAATGCCAGAAGTGGTTGATACCAATTCGAAATTGGTTTTTACATGTCCCGATTTTTCAATAGCGACGATTTGATTGTCCGTTAATTTCCATTGTCTGAGTTTTTCCTTGGATGCCTCATAAATAGCCGGTTGAGAACCCTTTATCTTCGACGTTTCCAAGAGCTCTTGTTGAGCTGTGATTAAATCTGGGGAATAAATAATGGCCAGCACTTGCCCCTTTTTTACCAGATCGCCGGTGAAATTAATCATTAGCTTTTCGATTCTTCCCGGAAATTGGGCTACTTGGTTTTGCAACAGCCGTTCATCCATTTGCACTTTTCCATAGAGACGTACTTCCTTTACCGGGCTTTGTTTTGAGACTATTGAAGTAGATACATTGGCAAGTGCCAATGCCTCTTTTGAAAAATGAATGGCATTACTGTCGGCTACTGTAGTTGCATTTTGATGCAACAGAATTAAATCCATGCCACAAATAGGACATTTACCCGGTTCTTTTTTCCTGACTTGGGGATCCATAGAGCAGGTCCAAATTTCAGACTTTGGATGTGATTCGGATACAATAACTTTTTCTGTGGCACTTTTAGGAGAATGAAAAAACAACCAGCCTAAGAATAAACCAGATGAAATTAAAAGTCCATTGCGAACATATTTCTTTAGCATAATAATAATATTTAGAACGATGGATTTGGAAACTGAATTATTTTATGGATCCATGCCACCGCTTTGTTACAATCGGTCAAGGCTTCCACCTGTTTAAGTTCATAATCAAACAATTGTTGGCGAGTCCGAGAAATATCGGTTAATCCTGAATTGGATGAAGAAAATGTTTTAATGAGAATCTCCAGCGATTTTTCGGCCAATTGTCGCTGATTTTCGTACAAGATCATCCGACGATGCGCATCAGAATAGAGTTGTAAAGCTTCGTAATAGGAGGTGTGTATGTTGTTTGCCATAGCCTGATAATTCTGCTCAGAAGCCGTTTTAGAATAGTTAATTTCGGATTGCATCGCATTGTATTTTTTCCTGTAGATGGGTAGTGTCATGGTCAACATGGGCATTATCATATCCGATCCATTCATGGGAGAAGAAGACATATCGCTCTTATTGATCACATTGTATTTGAGCCCCAATCCGACCATAGGATACCCCATTTTGTCAATCATTTTTTTTCGTGCATTCAAGGATTGCTGCTCGTATTGCAACATGCGTAACATAGGACTTTTATCAATCACCGCCTCAGAAATAGTTAAATATGCAGAGTCTAAAATGGTTGTGGGTAGAATTTCAGCACCTCCTACAGCTGATTTCAGTGGCCTATTGATCAGACTGTTGAATCTAGCCAATACAATCTGTTCCTCGTTTTTTAGAGTAGAAATGGTATTTTCTAAATTACCCGCTTCGATCTGGATTTGATACACATCCGACAATCCAGTGCTTGAACTTGCACCACCCATTGGGGAGGGAGAACTTGCTACTGAAGACTTGTTCGAAGACGATACGGAACCTCCTCCCATGGCGTTCATCGCAGTCGTAGGGGCAGGGGCAGGGGCAGTTCCCATTCCACCACTGCTTTGGGCTAGCGAACGGCTTCCGCCAACTGAATTGGATGAGCCATATTTGAATTTCAGCAGTGTTAGTTGTTCTATGGTTTTCAGTAGACCAACACTCTTTTCGGAAATACGAATGCTTTGGCGCACTTTGTACAAATCAAACCATACAAGTTTTAGATCATAAAGAGCCTGTAACTTGCTATCCTTGAGGAGTTCGTACTTTGCATTTGCCATCAAAGCCATTTCATCTTTTGCATGCTTCAAGACGCCAAACCAAGGAAACATTTGCATGAGTTTGAATTCTGCCACCTGATTGCCGCTCATTAACTCCATAGGCGTTAAAAAGATACCCATTTCCAACTGGGGATCTGGAAGTGCACCCACCTGTGGAACTTTTTGTAAGGCTGCATGATATTCATTCAATTTTTGTAATACGCTAGGGTTGTTTTTAATTGCCAAATCAAAATAATAGACCAGAGAATCTGATTGTGAATAAATTGCATTGCTCTGGGATATATTTACGTAAAATGATATCAAAAGACTTACTACAATATACTTAGTTCTCATTAATGCTAAACAATGAGTGGCAAAATAGGAGCTTGTTGTTTTCATCGTTCTCTATTTTTATATGGATTTACTTTTTTGCCACTTCGCTTTCACGCCAAATAGACTGAAACAAAGGCACCACAAATATTGTCATTACTTGAATAATCATGCCCCCAAAAGTAGGAATAGCCATCGGTACCATAATATCAGCACCTTTACCAGTAGAAGTAAGTACTGGCAACAAAGCAATTACCGCCACAACAGTGGTCATCATGGCCGGTCTAACCCGCTTTTTCCCTGCAGCGACTACTGCATCGCGAACTGCTTGAACTGAATCGGGTTTCATCTCTTCAAAAACTTGGTGAATATAAGTACCCATAATCACTCCATCATTGGTCGCAATTCCAAAAAGTGCTATAAATCCAACCCAAACCGCTACACTTAGGTTTACGTCGTGAATCTGGAATAGGTCACGCATATTAATTCCTGCCAATGAAAAATTAAGAAACCAATCCTGACCATACAACCACAACATGATAAAGCCACCTGCGAAGGCAACGAATACTCCCGAAAAGTGGATAACGGAAGCGGTAATGGTTTTAAATTGAAAATACAACAAGAGTAATATCAAAAATAGACTGATGGGAATTACTATTGCAAGTCTTTGGGTAGCACGGATTTCATTTTCATAATTACCGGCAAATTTATAAGTAACGCCCGCTTGCAACTTTAACTTTCCACTGTCAATACTATTTTTGATAAGCTGATTTGCTTCCTCTACGACATCTACTTCAGCTTTGTTTTCAATTTTATCGAAAATGACATAGCCCACCAAAAAAGTATTTTCACTTCTAATCATTTGTGCGCCACGGCTGTAATTAATATCCGCTATTTCGCCCAAAGGAATCTGAATTCCCGACATGCTGGGGATGAGTATTCGCTTGATATCCTCAGGGTTGTCGCGCAATTCACGGGCGTAGCGAACCCGCATTGGAAAGCGTTCACGACCCTCCACCGAAGTGCTTAAGCTCATGCCGCCCATGGCCACCTGCAGAATCTCCTGTACATCTGTCACTGTCATTCCATAGCGCGCCATGGCTTCACGATTCAGTTTGATTTCCAAATAAGGAGCACCCACCGCTCGGTCATAGAATACCGAAGATGCTTTGATAGAGGGAATTTGCTTGAGGATCTTTTCAAATTGCAGTCCTGCTTTTTCTATGGATTCCAAGTCGGGTCCATAAACTTTTACGCCCATAGGAGCACGCATTCCCGTAGAAAGCATTACTAATCGGGTTTCTATGGGTTGAAGTTTAGGGGCAGAGGTCAAGCCGGGTATGTCAGTAACTTTGACAATCTCATTCCAAATGTCTGCTGGCTTCTTAATTTTATCCCTCCATTGACGGAAATACTCCCCTTTATCGTCTGGTATTAAATGTTCAGCAGAAATCGGTCTAAACTGATCTTTTTCTGAATTATATTTAGTTCCATTTTTCAATATAAAACTACCATCTTTATCAATTCTAAAACGTTGTCGATGACCATTTTCATCTAAAATATATTCCGAACGGTAATTTATTGTATTCTCAAACATCTGTACAGGTGCGGGATCTAATGAGGAATTCACCCGTCCCCATTTCCCCACCGCAATTTCAACTTCTGGAATTGCTCCCAAACGTCTGTCTAAGGTTTTGATATATTGCAAGTTCTTTTCAATACTGGAATGTGGCATGCTGGTGGGCATCAGCAGATAAGAACCTTCGTTGAGTGAGGGCATAAATTCCTTGCCAATGCCTGGAAATAATTTGGTAGGTCCTTGCCAAACAGTAGTTTGTCGAAAGCTATGCCACCCTATTTTTTCAAATCCTGTAGCCACAAATCCAAAAGGTTTTTCAAGACCTTGCCATACCAAGAGTCCAAATAACAAGGTAAAAACGGGGAGTGACAAAAATTTCCATTTGTGTTCCAAAGCCCAACGCAGAATCACTTCGTAATAATGAACCATGCTCATCAATGCTGATAAAATCAGACCGACAATAAAAATGACAAAAATAAAATTGACAAATGTACTGTTGTGTGCCCCCAATGGTAGCCATTCTATTGATAAATAATACAGTGCCACCAATACCGTAATAGCAATATTGAAATAATTGGGAAATTCTGTGTATTTCTCCGACCAACGATGATCCTGAAGATTATTTATCCCCACGGCTATCAAAGCCAATGCTGGCCATACTTGCCAAAAAGCAATT
>CANFFA010000043.1 GCA_947445425.1 Paludibacteraceae bacterium | reverse complement strand
CTTTCAATGGTTGGTTTTCACAAGTAAAAACGGAGTGATATACTTCTTAAAATTACTCCATCAATTGGGATTAAGTATAGATTCACTTTCTGATATAAAAATTGCCGTAGTTGGTAAAATTACTGCCAAAGAACTCATAAAAAATAACATTGTTCCCTTTTTAATTTCATCTGGAAATACTTCACAAGACCTATTGGATCAACTACTTACCAAAGTGCAACCCAATGAAATGATATTGCTTTCTTTAGCAGAATTGGCAGACAACACTTTGGAAAAAGGTCTATTAAATTTGGCCATTCCGACTCGTCTAAATGTATACAGAACAATACAACCTTCAGCTTACGCTGAAGAGATCATTGAAAAAATCAGACAAAACACCTATGACATGATCCTTTTCACCAGTGCCTCTGGTGTTCAAAACTTTAATCGCATCATGGAAAAAGAAGAGATAAAATCTGATTTTAGAGCAGCTTGCATTGGCACTACTACTCAAAAAGAGATGTTGAAATTCAACTACATTCCAATATTCGTATCCTCTAGATCAAATGGAGGAACTTTTGCTCAGGAACTAGAACAATACTTTGATAATAAGCAAATTACTACTTAGCAATTCGAGTAAATAACAAGTCTATTCATTATTAATTGTTAATTATTAAATATTAATTAAAAAGATGTCCTTTCCAATTACCCGCCTACGCCGTCTCAGAAAGAATCCTATCCTTAGAAATATGGTTTCCGAAACCTCTCTTCGTGCTGAAGATTTAATCATGCCACTATTTGTTTGTCCGGGCACTCAAATTAACAAGCCCATCTCTTCCATGCCTGGAAATTCACAATTATCTGTTGATTTGTTATTAGAGGAGTGCGCACAATTATTGGAAGTAGGAATAAAATCTGTCTTGCTATTTGGAATTCCAGAAAGCAAAGACGAACACGGCCATGTAGCTTGTGGTCACAATGGAATAGTGCAACAAGCAATACGTGCCATCAAAGAACGATTTGGTGATACTCTTTTAACAGTAGCTGATGTTTGCAACTGCGAATACACTACCCACGGACATTGTGGTACCATCGTAGACGGAGATGTGGACAATGATTTAACACTCGTTACCCTTGCCAACCAAGCCTTATCATTGGCACATTCTGGTGCTGACATCATTGCCCCCAGCGATATGATGGATGGTCGGGTTCAAAAGATACGCGAGATATTGGATTTGAATGGCTTCGGCCAAACCCCTATCATGGCTTATTCAGCGAAGTATGCTTCCGGTTTTTACGGCCCCTTTAGAGAGGCTGCAGAATCAACTCCACAATTTGGTGATAGACGCAGTTATCAAATGAATCCAGCAAACTCAGATGAAGCGATGCGCGAAATCGCCTTGGATATTGAAGAGGGTGCTGACATCGTGATGATAAAACCGGCTTTGAGCTACCTTGATATTATTCGTAGAACCAAAGACTCTTTCAACATCCCCATTGCTGCCTATAGCGTAAGTGGTGAATTCTCTATGGTGAAAGCAGCTGCTGCCAACGGATGGATAGATGAAGAGCGAATCATGATGGAGATGATGATCTCTATGAAAAGAGCTGGAGCAGATATTATTATTACTTATTTTGCAAAACAAGTCGCAAAGGTTCTGAACAGATGAGCATTTTTAGTAAATAGTAACTGAATAAATAGTAAATTCAAAGATGACAACCCAAAAAAGCAAATTAGCTTTCAAAAAAGCCTGTGAAATCATTCCTGGCGGTGTAAATTCACCTGTTCGTGCCTTCAAAAGTGTAGGAGGTGATCCGATTTTGATTGCTAAAGGAAAAGGTTCTAAAATCACCGATATAGATGGAAATGAATACATTGACTTCATCAGTTCTTGGGGTCCTTTAATTTTAGGACATGCCTACCCACCCATTGTAGAAGCGATTCAAAAAACTGCTGAATTGGGAACTAGCTATGGAGCTCCGACCTTGTTGGAAACTCAAATGGCTGAAATGATTGTGAGCATGGTACCTTCCATCGAAATGGTACGCATGGTCAATTCAGGAACCGAGGCTACCATGAGTGCCATCCGTTTGGCAAGAGGCGTAACCGGTAAAAGTAAAATACTAAAGTTTGCAGGTTGCTATCATGGTCATGGTGATAGCTTTTTGATCAAAGCAGGTTCTGGTGCCATTTCATTGGCACTACCTGACAGTCCTGGGGTTCCACTCAGTGTAGCAAATGATACACTGACAGCCAATTACAATGATTTAGAATCTGTTGAAAAAATATTCAGTGAATTTGGCAATCAAATTGCAGCCATTATCGTAGAACCTGTAGCCGCAAATATGGGCGTAGTGCTTCCGCAAAAAGGCTTCCTCGAAGGTTTGCGCAAGATTACCCAAGACAGCGGTGCCCTGTTAATTTTTGACGAGGTGATCACCGGTTTCCGTTTATCACCGGGTGGTGCACAACAATACTACAACGTCATGCCTGACCTTACCACACTGGGTAAGATCATCGGTGGCGGTCTACCCGTGGGTGCTTATGGCGGAAAAAAAGATATTATGGAACAATTGGCACCTGCAGGACCTATCTATCAAGCAGGTACACTTTCAGGTAATCCATTGGCCATGGCAGCAGGTCTTGCTATGCTTAAAACCTTAAAAAACAATCCAAGCATTTATACTGAACTTGAACGCAAAGCTGCAAAATTAGAAGCTGGATTAAAGGAAAATCTTATCAAATCAAACACCAAAGGAGTCATCAACCGAGTGGGATCATTGCTGACTCTATTCTTTACAAAAAATGAAAAAGTAGAATCATTTGAAGAGGTAATGACCTCTGATAAAGATCAATACGGTAAATACTTCAGATTGGCACTCGAAGCTGGCATTTACCTGGCACCCTCTCAATTCGAAGCAGCCTTTATTTCAAATGCCCACAGTGATGAGGATATTGAAAGGACAATCGCAGCGAGTTTGGAGTCGATGATGAAAGTCTAAAACTTGTAGCTACTTACAACAACACTCTATACGCCAATTATTAATTGTGAATTATTAATTATTAATTACTCAAACAATGTCAAATTCAATCTTCATAGATACCCTACAAGGGATAAAAAGAGAACGTCCACCCGTTTGGTTCATGCGTCAAGCTGGAAGGGTACTCCCTTCTTACCTAAAATTACGCGAGAAACATAGCTTTAAAGAGCTGATGGAAACACCCGAGTTAGCAGCAGAAGTAACCCTATTACCGGTACATGACTTGGGAGTAGATGCAGCTATCCTTTTCTCCGACATCCTAATTATCCCTGAGGCGTTGGGAATGAATCTGAAATTCACAGAAAAAGGGCCGATTTTTGATAATCCATTGAGAGAAATTAAAAACCAAGTTTCCTCATTGGTAGCAGACAGCTCTAAATTGGAACATGTTTACAAAGCCCTAGACATTATCAAAAGAGATAAGCCAGCAGAAACTGCATTGATAGGCTTTTGTGGGGCTCCTTTTACAACATTCTGCTATATGGTGGAAGGCAACAGTGTAAACCACAGCTTTTCCAATGCAATTAAATTACTGTACAACCATCCGAAAGTTGCAACAGAGATTCTTGAGAAAATCACAGAATTATCGATAGAATATGCTACTACGCAAACAAAACACGGCATAGATGTGTTTCAGTTATTCGAATCGCATGCAGGACTTATTCCTACCGAAGTGTACGTAGAAAGAATTCTTCCTTATGTAAAAAGAATTACGGCAGCAGTAAGAAAAACAAATACTCCTGTCATCTTTTTCCCAAAAGGAATAGGGGCAGGAATTTCCTACATCAACCATGAAATTGCAGACTATGCAGGAATAGATTGGCAATATTCTCTTACTGATGTAAGAACAATGTGTGACCCAAAGATGGGACTACAAGGCAATTTTGATCCACGTATTCTAGCAATTGACGACCAAGAAATACTAGAAAAAGAATTAGAGAAATTCTTAGACTTTGGTTCTAAAAACCACAACTGGATTTTCAATACCGGCCATGGTTTATCACCAGACAATTCAGTCGAAAACGTAAAGTTTGTAGTGGATTGGGTAAAAAATGCAGAATGGAGAAGAAGCTAAATAATTAATGACTAATAATTAGTAATTATCATCGACCATCTGTTAATTATTAATTGAATTCATATCATTTACAATGAAAATAAACACCGAGTTTTTAGACAAATACAACAAGGTAGGACCGCGTTATACTAGCTATCCGCCGGCTACCAGCTTTCACAATAAATTCACAAACGAGGAGTTTATTCCAGCTGTAATTAAATCGAATTCAGAATATCCAGAAAATATCTCGATCTATATTCACATTCCATTTTGCCCACAACTCTGCTATTTCTGTGGTTGTAATACTACAAAGTTTGAAAGTGCTGCAAAAATAAGAAGGTATATTGACTGCGTACTAAAAGAGATTGACACTGTAGCTCAACACATTGATAAGTCTCGTAAAGTAACACAGATTCACTGGGGAGGTGGTACGCCAAACTCTATCAATTATGATTTCATCGAAGAGATTATGCTCAAGATAAAATCGCACTTCATCATCAATGCTGATGCTGAAATTGCTATAGAATGTAGCCCAGCGTATTTAGACATGGAGCACATTGACCGCTTGGCAAAGATTGGCTTTAACCGTATGAGTCTAGGAATTCAAGACTTTAGCGCTGAAGTATTGAATGCAATCAATCGTAAGCCTTCCAAACACCCGATCGCAGAGGTTGCACAACGCATTCGTGAGAATAATTTCGTGGGCTTTAATTTTGATTTGGTATATGGCTTACCTTTACAGACTTTGGAAAGTTTCAAGGTAAATATCCAGAGAGCCATAGAGCTTTCTCCAGATAGAATAGTTACTTTTTCCTATGCTCATGTGCCTTGGGTAAATGCTTTGCAGGAGAAAATGACCATGCACAAAATGCCTAGTCCTGAAGAGAAAATTAACATGCTCATTATGGCTTACGAAATGCTCACCCAAAATGGATACATCGCCATTGGGATGGATCACTTTGCTAAACCTACAGATCAATTAGCGATTGCGAAGGAAAACAAAACCTTGCACCGTAATTTCCAAGGTTATTGCACCCGTGAAACTACTGGACAAGTTTATGCCTTTGGAACCTCTTCTATCACTCAATTATGGGGAGCCTACGCACAAAACTTAAAAAATCTACACCAATACATGGATGCCATTGAGCTGAATGGACTAGCCATTGACAGAGGTTATAGCATGTCGGTAGAGGAAACTGTTATTCGTGAAGTTATCAATGAACTGATGTGTAATGGTTACTTAGATTTTGATGCCATGGCCATTCGTTTAAAGACTACAGCCGAAAACATTAAACAGATTACAACTTACGAACCTTCTAAACTAGAACAATTTATTGCAGATGGATTAGTAGAAATCAACAATAACATTATAAAAGTAAGTGCCGATGGTATGATGGTGGTTAGAAATATCGCCATGACTTTCGACCCGAACTTAACTGTACAAACCTCACAATTTTCAAAAACAGTATGACCGGTATCTTATTAATCAACATGGGTTCTCCTTCATCTCAAAAAGAGATGAAGGAGTTTCTGTTAAATATGCTTTCTGACAAAGCAATACTTCCTTTCCCTACCATTCCCCGAAAAATATTGGCCTTTATGATTAGTAATATTAGGCATAGAAGCTCATGGGAAAAGTACGAACTCATCGGTGGCTCTCCATTGAAAGCGGCTATGACGGCGATACAGGGTGACCTCACAACAGAACTTGACAAAAATTATCATCTCTACACAGCCTACTCCTATAGTAAACCGAGCATAAAAAATGCTGCGAAATACTTTTCTGAAAAAGGGATTACTGACATCAAGGTCTTAAGTATGTATCCTCACACCAGTATTACTACTACTGGAAGTATAGAGACGGACATAGAAAAGGCTAAAAAGAGCTTTCCTGAATTGAACTTTTCCATCTATGGTCCTTACGCCATGCATAAAAAGTACTTAGAATACTGCGTAAGTCTAATTGTAGAAACCGCAGCAAAAAACCACTTTACGCATCCTACGCTAGTATTTAGTGCCCATGCTATACCTAGTTATTTACTTGAAAGAGGGGATACTTATGTAGAGGAACTTAAAGAGGCTGCCCAAGAAATGGCAAAACAGATGGAAGCTCCCTACAGACTTGCCTTCCAATCTAAAATTGGTCGGGTAGAATGGGTAGGACCAGACACAAAAGATTTGCTGAAAGATTTGAAAAAAGAAGGATGTGATCAAATTATTATGGTACCCATCAGCTTCATCAATGAAAATTTGGAAACCCTCTATGATCTAGACGTAGAAATTATCCCTTATGCAAAAGAGATAGGCATAAAAGAAATTTGCAGGGTACAACTGCCACCAAGTCACCCGATATTAATTGATACGTTCAAACAAATTATTACGCAAGAAGCATGAACAGCGCAAATGAAATTGCAACTGATATCGTAGTAATTGGCGCCGGACTAACAGGCTTAACGGCAGCCCATTATTTAAATAAAAAGAACCAGAAATTCATTATACTTGAACAATCCGATAAAACGGGCGGTGTGATTCAATCCAAATGCGAGGATGGTTATTTATATGAAGAAGGCCCAAATACTGGTGTAGTGGGAAATACCACCGTAGTGGAACTATTTGAGCAACTGAGTGATAAATGCACCATTGAGCTGGGTGGCAACAATGTAAAAAAAAGATACATTCTTAAAAATGGGAAATGGGAAGCTCTCCCACTGGGTTTATGGAGTGCTGTCACTACTCCTCTATTCACTTTTAAAGACAAACTTCGTTTGTTGGGGGAACCCTTCCGTAAAGTTGGAAATGACCCACATGAAAATCTCGCCTCTTTTGTAAAAAGACGGATGGGGAAAAGCTTTTTGGACTATGCCATTGACCCCTTTATTATCGGGGTTTATGCTGGAGATCCTAATTACCTTATCCCTAAATATGCCCTACCAAAGCTCTATAATATCGAGCAAGAATGTGGCAGTCTCATTGGTGGTGCTTTCAAAAAAGGCTTCATAAAAAAATCTGAGGAAGAAAAAAAAGTCAACAAAAAAGTATTTTCCTGTATAGGTGGCTTGGGCGAATTGACCAAAGCATTAACTGCTTCAGTTGGGGCTGAGAACATCCGTTTAGGGGCAAAAGACATAGTCGTAAATCCATCCGGAAATGCTTATATTATCACCTATACCGATGCAAAAGGCGAATTAAACACCATCAACTGCAAAAAGGTGATCACCACTATTGGAGCCTATGCCTTGGAAAAGACATTACCCTTTGTTGAGAAGTCACAAATGCGAAAAATTAACTCTTTGCATTATACCAAGGTAATTGAATTAGCTTTGGGTTTTGACAAATGGGAAGGTAGAAAGTTAGATGCATTTGGGGGTTTAATCCCTTCCAGCGAGAAGCGCAATATATTGGGAATACTTAACATGTCTTCCCTTTTTGAGAACCGTGCTCCAGAAGGTGGTGCTTTGGTCTCCATTTTCATGGGAGGTGTTCGTCGTCAGGACCTCATCGCTTTGACCGACAATGAAATAAAAAGAGTAGTAGAAAAGGAGTGTCAAGATCTACTCGCTTTGCATGAATTTAACCCAGACCTCTTCAAAATCATTCGCCACAACTTTGCCATCCCACAATATGGAGTAGAAAGTGGAGAGCGTTTTGAAACCATTGCCCAACTAGAAGCCCAATTCAAAGGACTATTCATAGGTGGTAATCAACGCAATGGGATTGGAATGGCAGATCGTATTAAACAAGGGAAGGAATTGGCCATGGAGGCATTATAAAGCTCATCCTCATCTAAAGATTTTTACAAAAAAAGGGTCGAAAGAATTAGTTCTTTCGACCCTTTGCACCTAAAAGCAAAGTCTTAATGAATGGCTATTTTCTCTGACCAGCTATGTATCCCCGATTGTAATTGAATTACATAGATTCCTTTTACCGCAAATGGGATTTCAACTGATTTATTAACAGTTTCTTTAGTCACTACCAAGCGCCCCATAGCATCCAACACACGAATCTTGGTTTTTTTGCGAATATCCGTCAACAAAATGCAGGAAACTTTTGTACTGATAATAGGCCGATTATCTCTTGACACCTCATTTATACTGGTTGCAACATTTTGTGCCCTAAGTACAAAACGGCCAGTCTCTGTTGTTGCTGCAGCCAGATAACGATAACTGGAGAGGGTTAAATCAGTGGTAGTATTCGTAGTGTTATCAGTAAGCAAAAGTTGAGAAATACCAGGAGCAGCAGTCATATCGGCACTGATGGTAGCCGAGTCTGCCGTTTGGCTATACACACGTAAAGGAAGGTCTTGAATACTCTCAAGTGGTAATGCATTGAAAGCATAATCCAACCCATCTAAACTACTATAAATTTGAGGTTTATATCCCGTAGCACTCATTTTTAGCAAATCCTGTCCGATTTCATAACTAGTGCTCTGAGTGGGGTCAATGATTAGATTTGTATTGTCCGAGCCGGCAGCATTAACGATATTGAGTCTGATTCGATCTGTTAAGTCATTCTTAATTCCTGCACGAACCAAGCTGCGATTCGCCTGTGCAAAAGTAACATTTCCATCCGCTGACACCTGAACAAATAAACATGTCATAGGACTCAAAACAAGACCTCCACTAGCTGTGGCAGTCTGCGTATAGGTAGCAGAACCTGTATTATAGGTGTTAATATAAGTTGTATTGATACCCGTTTCGGCAAGCTTACTTAGAAAAGGTTGTCCTAGCAAATTCCA
This sequence comes from Paludibacteraceae bacterium, assembly GCA_947445425.1. Lineage (GTDB taxonomy): Bacteria > Bacteroidota > Bacteroidia > Bacteroidales > Paludibacteraceae > Paludibacter. The sequence goes on along the minus strand of CANFFA010000043.1, from coordinate 2,344 downwards.
GCCTTGGTGTGGTTGACCACCTCTATTCGTCCCATCTACAGCCTCAAGAATATTCCCGGTCTCTACAGCAAGTGAAGCAGTGTTCAAAGTAAATGTGACATCAAAAGGACCTTGACCGGTTTTTATCCCGACTGCATAACCTAAACGTGCAGTAAGTGGACAAGCAGAGACATTCTCCCACGCACCTCCGCCTATACCATTGTTTGAACGTGTGACGGTATTGTAGGACTTAACGAGGATTTCTGTTCCAAAGGTCCTATCAATAGCTGATACCTGATACGGAAATGACATAAAATACCAATCTGCTGAGGTCATTCCATATTTCTTATACTTTACTGTACTTGAGCAAGTTACAGTAGCATCAATAATAGCACTAAAAGTGGAGGAGGCATCAGATTCAAATTGTAGAGCACCGGTAACTGTCAAAGGATTTCCCGAAGCAACATCCAATTGACCACCCGGTTGAACGGTGATAGTGGCAACAGTTTGCCCACCTCCACCACCATTTGTATGTAAAGTTCCACCAGTCTGTATGATATAGTCTGTATTTCCGTTAACCGAAACATTTAGAGAAGTTGTAACATTTACAACTGCTAACAAATCAGCAGTATAAAGGCTTAAAAGAAGCACTATACCCATTCGAAATCCAATTCTCATTTTGAAACAATCTATCACTATTGAGTTAGTTTGTCTTTTCTTGCTAAAAAAGAACCTAAAGAAGGAAGAGATAATGAAGTGCTTCATAGGAGTAAATTTTATAGTGACATTTAGTGCTGATGCACTAAATTTTTAAAACTGTGTGTATATTGCTGATATATAAAGATATACAAGCATTATTTGATTTGACGATTTGATTTGAAATTAGGTAATTTTGTGGTAATTTAAACGATTAACCACATAATTACGATGCATTCAGGAAAATTTGTTTTCTCACAAGTATTGGAACTTGTCAGCCAATACGAATTTAATAAGTGCGTCAAGCGATACAAAGGTAATTACCATGTTCGAGAACTTGATTGTTGGAATCAGTTTGTACAACTTCTTTTTGGACAGTTAGCAGGTCCACCTTCATTACGTTCAATCAGTTTGTGTTTGAAAGCACATGAACATCAGCTTTACCATTTGGGTCTCAAAAAACAAGTTGACTCTTCGGTACTATCTCGAGCAAATGAACGGCGCAATTGGTTGATTTATGCAGATTTTGGCAATTATTTAATACAGCTTGTGCGTCCGCTATATGCCAATTGCCCAGTTTCTAATCTTGATATCGACAACGATATTTTTGCATTGGATTCAACTACTATATCAGTGAGTATCAACTTATTTACATGGGCAGATGGCAAATACTCACGCGGTGCGGTCAAAATGCACACACTCATTGATTTACGTGGAAATATCCCCGAATTTATTCTAATTACAGACGGGAAATATCACGACAGTAATGCTCTTGATGTTATGAATTTTTATGCTAATGCTATTTATCTAATGGATAAGGCTTACGTTGATTTTGAAGCGTTATATCGGATTAACAATGCTGGTGCTTTTTTCGTTACCAGGGCAAAAGGTCCAATGAGATACAATATAATCGAGCAAAATTTCAACATAGACGAAACGTTAGGTTTGCAAGCCGACAAGATAATTGGATTGATTATTCCCAAATCCAAACAACTATATCCTGATAAACTTCGTATTGTTGAGTATTATGATCAAGAAAACGATGAAGTACTAGTTTTTCTAACAAATAACTTTGAAGTCTCTGCCATCGAGGTTGCTTATCTCTATAAAAACAGGTGGCAAATCGAGGTGTTTTTCAAGTGGATAAAACAAAATCTAACAGTTAAAAAACTTTGGGGGCATACCGAAAACACAGTTAAAATACACCTTTGGGTCGCCATTTGTTCGCACTTGATTGTGGCATACATAAAGCATACAACCAAAAGTCCACTTTCAATATACGAAGTAATCCAAATTTTGAGTAACTCACTATTCGATAAAACACCAATACGAGAACTGCTTATTCCAAACTCTTCATTTCAAATGAGAGAGAATCAAGACGCAAGTGAGCAATTATCGTTATTTAGTTAACCCAATTAACATATCAGTGCATCAGCACTAAGTGACATTAATAAATAACAAAATCACATCATCAATTGATAATCATTCTTAATTTAATGAACAAATCTACAGATAAAAAAGGCTCTATAACGAATAAGGTGGGTAATCAAAATTGAGTTTCCCCGAAATGAAGTATATCATGTTGATAAAATTCTTTGGATTTCTATATCCTCTTGCCCTTCTTTTTGCAAGTTGAATTTTAGAGTTTATACCTTCTAATATCCCATTT
>CANFFA010000042.1 GCA_947445425.1 Paludibacteraceae bacterium | reverse complement strand
TCCAATGGGGTTATTGCCGAGCTAATTGCACTGAGAGAATTTTCTAATTTGCTCGTTGGCAACGAGTAAATTTCGGACTCTGCCCACGCATTAAAAAATACGCGTATTTTACTAAGATTTTTCCCGTAAAAACCTCGCAGTCCAGGCAGTTCCTGCTGCAATTGTTGGGATATTTACTCCAATACCTTTGCGCCCCACTTTTCATCCTGAGACTTTGTTTCGATGTCTTTACCAATATTGAAATATAATTTCAACGATTCTGCGTTTGCAATTTTAGCAACAATATATCTGCTCCTTAAAATCTCTTGTTTCATTTGTTTGATAAAGTCCAAGGATATGTTTAGATTGTTTGCCATTTTAAATTAATTAAAGCCTTGTTATTTAGTGGTTTGCTTACAAAAATAGGATTGCTTATATCAGTATATTACTACTACAAATATACCCAAAACCGCAACAGTAGCAAGCCAAAAAATCCCAAGATTAAGCCATTCTTCATTAATGAACAATGTCATTTATTTATGAACTTAATTATAGCGTTATCTCTGCAGAGATGTAATGTGAAATAAATAATATCCTATTATTTTATTGCCAATTAAATGGTAGCGGATTTACACAGAAAATTTATTGTAATTTATTCATCAGTTCATTTGCCAGGGAGTCCATTCGTGAAAAAGCAAACCATTTTTTGCCAATGTCTTTGAGTGATGCACCAATGTGGTAAAGCTCCTTGCTGTCAATAATCAGAAATCGGTCGTGGCTGTCTGCAAGCATTTTAAGCTCAATAGTAGGATATTGAGCATTGTGCTTTTGTAGGTCGAGTTGCAACTGTGAGCTAATTTTTTGTGTAAAAATGGTTGCGGTAACATCTGGTTTACGTTTTGAGAGCAATATAAGCACAGTTTCATCCACATAATTATCTATAATCAGAATGGAGTTATTGGCTTTTTTCACCAATCCCGATACAAAAACGTAGGCATCAAAAATTTGCCCTTCGAAAAATATACCTTTATCGGGTTCGGGATTATTACGCTCCAAAGCTTTGAAAATCTGTTCGAATTGTTGGTCTGCCTCCAATTGTTTCAGCTCCATTTTGTCTAATCGTTGCGTTATTAATGCATTATGGGTAAGCATTTTACGCATTTCAACAAACGCACTTATGATCCGAATACTCACTTTTACGGCAGTTTCGCTTCTGAGTACGGCAGAAAGCATGGCTACTCCCTGTTCGGTAAAGGCGTAAGGTAAAACCGAAGCGTGTTTCAGGTTTTCGAACCGGTCACAATTTGTGACCAGTTCATTCTTCTCATTTACTGATAACTGAAATCAGTCCTCAGGGATATACAAAAAACACAAACAAAACGTACAAATTTGCGGAATGGTCGGCGGGATTTTTTTCAATCCCGCCTTTTGTTTTCTTAGGATCTGTGATCCTTTTTGTTTAAATGTCAGTGATCCTTTCTGTATATTTGCTATAAAACAATTGAAGAAATAATACAACACAACTATCGAGTACTCTGAAGGAAAAGGATTTTAGGACGATATGTTAGCTTGAAAAGAGGGATTGAAAATCCCAAGAATATAAAAGGCGGGATTGAAAAAAATCCCGCCTACCAGCCCGCAATATCGTACATCTAATCAGGATTTTTAAAATTCCGCATATTTTCCACTTGGGAATTTCTCCACTACTTCTTGCTTTCATTCTGAAGTAAATTGCGAATACAAGTAAATTTAAAGACATTATTCCATATTCCAATATGGAATAATGTCTTGATTTATAATTAAAAAAGTAGTGAGTAGTGTATCCAAGAACTCAAATTTCAAAGCGAAACTAATTTTTTTTCATCAAAATCACTTTTGCGGTGAATATGGCAGGCATTCTCATTAAATATGCGGAGAATAAACCGTACAATTGCCTTCTTTATCTAAAGCCTCTGTCCTAAGGATCTATAAAAGACTTATTACAAGCATAATCCTGTGACTTGCTTGACTGTTTATTTCTTAATCCCGACGTCGCTGTCCTATTTCAACAAACCCCATTTCGTAATTGCACTTTAAGAAAGGGCTAATTCAAGAAAGCCTATTGTAAATTTCCATACACAACTCAATGTCATATTCCGCATCATGGAGCTTTGTTTCATCTACTGCAATCCCCAGATACTTTGCTACAGATTGTTGCTTGAAATCAAGAAATTTAGATCTTTCTTTTCTAAAGTGATGACTTGCTAACACATAGCAATCAATGCTATCTGCCCAAAACCAGGATCCAAAATATTTATCTTCGTTCTGCACGAAAAAAGCCCTAAAGAATGGATTATCAAAGCCATTGATATTGTAACCCACCAAGTGAAATTTATCCGTTTTATCAAATTTGTTTACATACTTGGAAAGTATCGCAATCAGCTGTTTGTAAACGATGTCCATCTTGGGATAAGACAGAATTTGTTCTTCGGTTACATGTCCCACTTCGAGTGCTGCTGCTTCAATGAGCGCTTTTGGATGAGGGCAAACTTTAAAATCAAAGCGTTCTTTTAGCTCTCCATCTATCACAATGGCTCCCGCAATTTGATGGATACCATTGCGCCAATATTGTACACCGGTTGTTTCTAAGTCGTAAAAAAATAGTTTCTCCATTGAATTTGCAATTGTTAATTTTAGACCACAAACATAGGTATTTATATTGAATCTATCATAAGTAAGGAGTAGAATCCTGTTTATTTCTTGATAATCTCATTTTCTAATCTATGTTGGGGGTGATTGATCTTGTTGTTAAGTAATAGCTAAGATATAATGTCGTATTATTTGTTCGCTCCGAAAAATATTTTTTGAACGCAAAAATGCAAAGGTGCTAAGACGCAAAGAAATCTACATACTGTATATCTGAACTTTGCGTCTTCAAAACTTTTCTTAGCGTTCAAAATATTAAAATGACAAATCGGTAAAGTCTAGAAAATACGACATTATATTGATCAAATTACTGATAAGATATAGATAAACTTTTACTAAACCATTTCTTAAACCATTTCTTAAACCGTGCAGCGGGAAAAAGCCGCTGCACGGTGTCAAAAAGAATAAGGTATTTCATACGAAAGGGATACAATTAGTGGACCTAATTGATTACGGTTATTGAAAAAAAAACATAAGAATTCGACAATTTACCACAAATAAAATTCGCCAACCTACGCAAATTAGAATAACTAATTTGCGTAGGTTGGCGAATTTGCGTTCTAACACCTAGGAGTTCAGAAATGGATTATTGACCAACCACGACACTAAAGCTATGCTCTAGACCAGTGCTGGTGATGACTTTACCCAAATAAACACCTATCGACAAATCGAGGTTCAGGATATTTTGTTCCGTCACACTTTTACTTTCGTAAACTTTCATCCCTTGTAGAGAATAGATGATTAATGAAGCACCTTCAAGTTCTTCTGGTTTCATACCTTCCACTTTCACATTGAATCGTTGGTGAACTTTCAATGGGTTTGGATAAGCACTCACCATTTTTGCTTTCGCTTTGGTAAAGGATTTTGAACAGCTGAATACCATTTCATTCTTAGCTGTGGTTACTTGCAAATGGTAAACACCATTTAAACCTGCCGGATCATAGTAAAACTGCTTAGTAGCACCTTCTAACTTTTTACCGTCTTTGTACCATTGGTAGTTCACAAATCGATTGCTAAAATTATTGCACAAAACTACATCGTCAAATTTAGAAACGATATAATCAGCTGATACATTGATCGCAAATGGAAAAGTATTCACGGCACTTTCTATCCCCAATTCATTCTTAATACTTAGCTTGGCGGTAAAATTACCATCTTTCACTGTTTGAGGAATTGGTATGGAAAGAATTCCGCTGTGCGTAGTATCTGGGAAAGCGGTATAATCGATATTCTTCATTCCTGCCGCCAATGCTGCCGAATCGAAAGTGATTTTATAATTCACACCATCACCTGCCACTATTTTATAGCCCAAACCGAGTGACTCGCCCTGACAACCATTACTAGGAGCAGCAAGCGCATCCAGCTTCACATAATCAGAAATTTTAGCATCGGTAATCACATAATCAGCCGGAGCTTGATAGTTATTTTTGGAAGCACCATTCAAAGTATACACCACCCTGATTGGTTTATTTTTACCCGGAGCCGAATTATCATAATTAGCAGTTGCTGTTACCGTTACCGCTTTTGCATCCGAAGCAATCAGCCCTGAAAGTGTGCCTATCGTATTCAATGCAGCAGTTGTTTTACCATCCACCATTTTATTTTTCACCACTGTTGGAGCAGGGATGGTTAAAAGTTTTGGAATAATTTCACCGGCAACATAGGTATAATCGGCTGGCGCTGTATAATGATTTGAATTCGGTCCACTAAGTGTATATTTCACGGTCACCGTCTTGTCCTTGCCAACGATAGGATCCGCAAAAACGGCAGTGGCTTTTATAATGACTTTACCTAAATCCTCCGGCTGCACATTCTGTAACAAACCTTCAGTAACCAAGGCAGCCCCCGTTCCATCATAAACTTTGCTTGCAGGAAGCGGAACGCCATTAAACTCCTTCACACCAGGCAGTACTGGATCGGCTACGACCAAAGGTTTGGGATTGATTGACGCTTTCAAATAGCTTGGTTGCATTAAAGTATAATTTGAAATAGCTGTACCACTCAGCGTCATGGCTGATGTCACTTTCTGATTTAGACCTGGATCGTGCGTTGCAAAAGTACCACTCGTGGCATTGGCTAAAATCACATCTTCCGTTCCAACAACACCCATAAGTTTTGCTCCTTCAATTTGAGCAAAATCATTTGTATCATAATTTTTATCTTTGGCAATGGCATTGGCAACGGTTAAAGCTTTAGCGTTTATAGTTGCAGTAAGCCCTGCTGGTTGTACCAACAGATAGTTATCTATATCTAAGCCAATAAGATGCATATCCACATCTACCGGAAGCTCAATTCCGATATTGGATTGCTTAAATTGACCCACAATACTATCCAATTTCACATCGTCACCCGGAACTACTCCATTGAGTTTAGCTTCTAAAATTTTTGCTACTGTTGTACCGTCATATACTTTATCGTCAGCATGTGTCGCAACAGTCAACACCACCAAAACAGTTGCTTGGGTGATGGCCCCAGTATTATTACTTACATAATTGATGGTGTAATTTGCACCCAAATTACCATCATTTATTTTCATACCACTGGCAGTAATGACTTTGCCAGTTCCTTTTCTTCTGTTATCAAAAGTCTGAATAGCAGCACTATCAATTTTATCAGGGGCAATTAGACTACCGGTCAATATAGGTAAAACTGCAGAACTTATACCTCCATTATAGGGTCGGCTATCAGTCTGAGCAGTAACTGTCAAAGGAATAGGGGTGATTTCACCTTGGAGATTGGTCACATAGTTGATGGCATAATTTGCACCACCATTTCCATCGGCAATCACCATTCCGCTAGGTGTTAACAGTTTATTTTTACTTGCATTTCTATTGTCAAAAGTTTGATGGGCTGCCGTAGTGATGGCATCAGGAGCAATCAGACTACCTGTTAAAGTTGGAAGTTGATTAGAAATCAGATTCCCATCATAAAGTTTTGTATCTGCTTGCGCGGTAACGGTCAGTGGAAATGGTTTAATTTTACCCATGTTATCGCTGACATAATTAATGCTGTAATTATTTCCTGAATTCCCGTCATTGATTACCAAACCACTTGCGGTTAAGGTTTTATTATCCCCTGCATTGAAATTATCAAAATTTTGAACTGGGGCCGTTGTTACAAGATCAGGCGCAAACAGCCCACTAATCTTTGGCGCAATAGCAGAACTAGTCGTACGATTGTAAATCATGCTATCTGTCTGAGCACTTACTGTAATAGTCGCTATGCTTATTTCACCATTGGCAACCGCAACATAATTAACAGCATAATTTGCACCATTATTTCCATCGTTTATTTCCAAAGCCTTGGGCGTAATTGTTTTATTAAGTCCCACATGGCGATTGTTAAAAAGCTGAACAGGCATCGTCTTGATCACATCTGGCAATAAAACGCCACTGACTACCGGCACCAAAGCAGAACTGTCTTTTCCATTATAAACCCGCGTATCGGTCTGAGCTATAACGCTAACTGGCGCTTGGGTAATGACACCTGCAGAATTATTGACATAATTTATGTCATAATTAAGACCAGCATTACCATCACCAATCACCAAACCACTGGGAACTAAAACTTTAGATCCACCCACATGCTGATTCGCGAAAGATTGAGTAGCAGCTTTACTAATAGTATCAGGGGCAATAATTCCGACAACAAGCGGTAGAACAGCAGAGTTTGTAGTGGCATCATACACCTTTGTATCCATTTGGGCACTTACATTTACTGATGCTTTAGTGATGACACCTTGAGCATTTGGAACATAAGTAATCGCATAGTTTTTGCCGCCATTTCCATCTGAAATGACCAATCCGCTGGGTACAATTTGCTTTGATACCCCTACATTTGCATTATCAAAACTTTGAATTGCAGCAGTACCTACTACATCACCAGCAATCAAATTCCCTGTCAACAAGGGTAGTACAGACGAAGCAGTTGTACGGGTATAAACTTTTGTATCTGGTTGTGCTGTTACTGTAAGTGCAAGAGCTGTAATTACCCCAGTATTAACAGTATAATTAGCAGGAGCAATATATTTTGTTTTGTCGGCACCACCAAGTGTATAGCTGATGGTAATGGCCTTAGCGGTTCCAGTATTTTCATTATCATAGGCTCCTACAGCAGAAATCGTGACATCGTCTGTACCTTCAATTCCAGAAATCGCACCTACCGCTACCGCTACAAAATTGGTTTTGTCATACACCTTGGTAGCATTAAAAGTTGGACTTGGGGTAAAAAAGATAGCCGTTCTTTCGGTTTGCGTTACGGTTACTGTTTTGGAAGCAACGCCTGGAGCAGTCAAAGTTACTAGCGCAGTTCTCGGACTACCGGTATTGTTTTTTTGAGTCACTGTAAACACTAACTTTCCATCCCCAGTTTTAGAAGCTGGACTCAACGTTAACCAAGCTTGATCACAAACAGCAGTCCACATGGTATTGGAAGTAACATCAACAGAAGAAACGCCACCCAATTCTTTGGCAGCATCGGCTGTTGGCGATGAAACCAACAAAGTAGGCGTACCCGCTGCTTGGGTCACCGTAATGGTTTTAGGAGTAGCACCCGGCACATTGATGGTCACCGTAGTGGTACGCACGTCAATGGTTGGATTTGGAATGAGCGTGGTAATAGTAAGCGTGCCATCCCCATTGGCTGAAGGAGGTCCAACACTAATCCAATTGTCAAGCGTTGTTGCCGTCCAAGTACTGTTAGAAACAACCGGAACAGTAGCAGTACTACCAACAACATTGGTCACATCGGCAGTAGTTGTTGGCAAATTCAAACTTGGATCACCAGCAGCTTGTGTTACCGTAATCGTTTTGGGTTCAGAACCTGGCACCAAAATAGTTACCGTAGCCGTACGAATATCAGTAGTTGGATTAAAACCAGTGGTGGTCACTGTTAAATTACCATCACCCAAACTAGCAATAGTAGGACCTACAGCCAACCAAGTTTGATCAGAACTAGCAATCCAAGTAGTATTGGAAGTAATAGGAATGGTAGCGGTACTTCCAATTTCTTTGGTTACAGTAGCCGTAACCGTTGGAATGGTAAAATAAGAGGGAACATCGGTCTGACTTACGGTAATAGTTTTGGAAGGCACCCCTGGCGCCGAAACAGTAACTGTTGCAGTTCGAGGTGCACCTGTGGAATTGGTTGAATTGGCAGTCAAAATCAACACCCCATCATTCGATGCAGTCAATGGACTTGGTGTTATCCAAGCTTGATCACAAACCACTGTCCAAGTTGTATTTGAACTTACGGTGATAAAAGCCGCACCATCTTTTTCTTTGGCCATCACCTCTTTACCCAAAGTAGCTGTCTGACCAGAAATCTCCAAATGAGGATCACCGGCTGCCTGAGTTACTTTAATGGTTTGATTCGGCGCACCAGGAGCCGATATCACCACATTGGATATACGTGTTGTAATCAATGGATTGGCAGTGAGGGCTGTAAAAGTTAATACTCCATTACCAGAAGTGGCCACACTTGGACTAACCGTTAACCAAGCATCTGGCGAGGTAGGGGTCCATATCGTGTTTGAAGTTACAGTCACATTAGCAGTAGCTTTACTCCCAGCCTGTTTTGCAACAAAAATATCATTAGTGGAAAGCCAAAAATCATGACCCTCTATAATGTGCTTAAAATCTTTCCATTGTGGTAATGAAGCATACAAAGCCTTTTTACCTGCTGGAACGTACAAAGTACAACTGTCTTTATTCACATTATAAAACACCTTGGTGTTGGCACCTAAACTGGGTGGATTGTCCATTTCGGCCACCAAAGTTCTTAGCCCATAGCAATTGTAAAAAGCATTGGCACCTATATGTTCAACTGTAGTTGGTAAAGTTAAAGACGTAATACCATGACACTCTCTAAAACAATTCGTTGCTACATCTTCAACACCTTCAGGAATCTTTAGAACTCCAGTTAAACCAACACAATCTTTATAAGTATTAGGTTCAATAGATTTTAAGCTTGGTGGTATAATCAATTGACCACTAAAACCACCACATCCCACAAATGCACCTTCCCCTATAGTATGAACAGAAGATGGAATTATCAGTTCCCCTGTCATACCGCTACAATCAGCAAAAGCATCCGCCCCAATATAATCAATGTTACTAGGTATAATTAATGATTCCAAACCACTACAGCCACTAAAAGCTGCAGCACCAACGGTCAAAACAGATTTTGGGAAAGTCAACAAACCCGTAAAACCCGTACACCCCGAATAAGCATTCTCACCAATTGAAGTAACATTTTCACCAAGCTGCAACACCCCATCCAAATCAACACAATCAGCAAAAGCAGCACTACCAATAAAGATTACCTCTTTGGGCATAATGTATTTACCTTTTTTACTGGTTGGGCATTGTATCAAAGTAGTTGAGTCATTATCAAACAGTACTCCGTCGCGCGAGGCAAAATACAAATTCGCATGATCGACCTCAAAATTACAGGCAACTCTCGAAAAAGCATTGTTTCCAATGAACTCCAAAGAGGCAGGAATGACCAGTGTACCTGTTAACATTGTACAATCAAAAAAAGCATTGTCCTCAATGGTCAATGCGGTATTGGGTAGAATCAAACCAGTGATACTTGAACATTCATTGAATGCTCCTACACCAATATTGGTTACAGTGGAAGGGATCACCATGGTACCCGTGATATTCACACAATTATTAAATGCGTTGTCATCAATGGTATATATTAAGTTTGGTAATAAAATAGAAGTAAAGGAATCTTTACCTACCCCTGACAAGGCATTAAAAAATGACGACTGTGGTATTGAATTAGGGGGATAACTAAGAGAAGATTCACCCGCCGTTCCACCTTTACCCGTATAACCAACAATGGTTACTGCCGTTAAATCTAATACAGACAATTCCGCAATCTGATCCCGAATAAATTTAAAATCACGCGCATCAATAGTACCCGTGACCGTTAACTCGGTAATGGTCAAATCGGTCACCAGCGTACTTAAAGTACCTGGTGTAGCAACATTAACCGTGATGGCCTTCAAGCCACCTAATTGAAGTAATAAAAAGAGAATCGAGAGCTGTAAAATGCGTAGTGTTTTATTCATGGGGTCGCCAGTTAAGAGACAGGTTGGTTGTGCTTCAATAATATTGCAATATAAGGAATATTGTATTCGAAACAAATATAAATTAACATTAATTACACATCTAAAAGCAGAAATAAGCCTAAAATTAGAAATTACGAAAAATGGATTAATCATATTTAACCGAGCGCAATAACTGCACATAAAAAAATCTAATAAATCCTGCACAAACACAACAAAGGCTGTATCAACTTGCATTGATACAGCCTTTGTTAAAATGAGACTTTTTACTTATTTATTTTTAATTGCTTCCACAATTTTCAATTCCAATTCAGCAGCCAATTCAGGATTTTCTTTCACCAAAGTTTTAGATGCATCACGACCTTGTGCCAATTTAGTTTCTCCGTAACTGTACCAAGAACCACTTTTCTTGATAATGCCATACTCTACTCCCATGTCAATGATTTCACCTGTTTTAGAAATACCTTCACCAAACATGATGTCAAATTCAGCCTTACGGAAAGGAGGTGCTACTTTATTTTTCACCACCTTCACACGTGTTTGATTACCAATCACTTCATCACCATCTTTCAATTGACCAATGCGACGAATATCCAAACGGATAGAAGCATAGAATTTCAATGCATTTCCACCTGTAGTGGTTTCAGGACTACCAAACATCACCCCAATTTTCTCACGCAACTGATTGATAAAAATACAGGTAGTATTTGTTTTATTGATATTAGCAGTCAATTTACGCAAAGCTTGTGACATCAAACGCGCTTGTAATCCCATTTTGGACTCTCCCATATCACCTTCTAACTCCGCTTTAGGCGTCAAAGCAGCAACAGAGTCAATTACCACAATATCCACTGCAGAAGAGCGAATCAATTGATCTGCAATTTCCAAAGCTTGCTCGCCATTATCAGGTTGTGAAATCAACAATTCGTCGATGTTTACCCCTAATTTTTCAGCATAAAAACGGTCGAAAGCATGTTCAGCATCAATAAAGGCAGCAATTCCACCAGCCTTTTGTGCTTCTGCGATGGCATGAATGGCCAAAGTAGTTTTACCGGATGATTCAGGTCCGAAAATTTCGATTACACGTCCGCGTGGAAATCCGCCTACGCCCAATGCAACATTTAAACCGATCGAACCAGTTGAAATAAAGGAAACTTCCTCTACTTTGGTATCGCCCATGCGCATGATGGTTCCCTTACCATGATCCTTCTCAATTTTATCCATTGCCAATTGCAATGCTTTTAATTTGTCAGAAATAGGTGCTTTCACCTCTTCTACTGTCTTTGCCATAATTTTATCGTTTATTTTATTATTTCTTGTTGGTTGTTTTTCAGTGATTTTATAATTCACAAAGATAGCCAAGTTTTTTCATTTCCTTTTCCTTTTTGAAGGAGGAAGTTTTTATTATTCTAGAAAGTTTTTTCATCCATATTAGAATTAAATCATTCCG